>JAODNF010000167.1 GCA_025464915.1 Frankiales bacterium
CACGACGGCGGGCTCCGCGGCACTCGACCGGGTCGCCAGCGAGACGGCACCGTTCCTGCGCGGGCTCAACGTCGTGGGCCGGACGCAGATGCACGAGCTCGCCTACGGCATCACAGGCGTGAACGCCTGGCAGGGCACGCCGACCAACCCGCTCGACGCGCGCCTCGTCCCCGGCGGCTCGAGCTCAGGAGCCGCCGTCGTCGTCGCGAACGGCGAGGCCGACGTGGCCCTCGGCACCGACACCGGCGGGTCGGTGCGCATCCCCGCCGCCTGCTGCGGCGTCTACGGGTTGAAGACCCGGCACGGCCGCATCAGCACCGAGGGCTGCTGGCCGCTCGCGCCGACCTTCGACACCATCGGGCCACTGGCCGCCACGCTCGACGGGGTCGTCACCGGGATGCAGCTGCTCGAGCCGGGCTTCCGCGTCGGCTCCCCGGGGACCATCGGCCGGGTCCGCCTGGATGCCGCGGCCGGGGTCGACGACGCGCTCGACCGCGTGCTCGGGACGCGTGACGAGGTCGACCTCCACGGTTGGGACGCCGCCGACGCCGCCTGCGCCGTGCTGCTCAACATCGAGGGCTTCCGCTCCTCGGGTCACCTGCTCAGCACCGGTCTCGTCGGCGACGACGTCGCGGGCCGGCTCACTGCTGGCGCGCTGCGGACGGCCGACGAGCTGGCGGCCGCCCAGGCTGTACGAGCCTTGTGGCGCACGGAGGTCGAGGCGGCGCTGGGCCGCTACGACGTGCTGGCGCTCCCTGTCCTGCGCGACGCTCCCGCCGCTCTCGACGACCCCACGGCGATGTACGACCTCCGCCTCACCCTCCCGGTGAACCTGGCTGGCCTCCCGGCGCTGGCCCTGCCGGTTCCCAGACGGGACGGACCGCCGGCGTCGCTGCAGCTGGTGGGTCGCGACGAGGAGACCCTCCTCGCGACCGCCCTCAGTCTCTAGAAGTCCCAGCGGGTCACGCCGCCCGGCTCGACGCAGAGCATCGCCGTCGCGGACCTGACGTCGAGCCGGTGGAAGTACCCCGGCGCCGGGCCTGCTGAAGCCGCCATGAACGGCGCATCGATGCCGATGCCGCTCTCGTCGACGAAGCAGGGCCAGCCGTCGTCGTTGTAGTCCCTCACCCGCGCCGCGACGACGGCCGGGTCCGTGACCCGCTCGGCGGTTCCCTCGACCACGACGTCGTAGTCCGCGACGCCGACGCTGATCGAGCAGCGCGGGTCACGGGCGAGGTTGCGACCCTTGCGGGTGCCGTCGCCCGACACGAACCAGAACGTGCCGTCCAGCCACAGCGACCCGACGCCGGTGACGTGGGGCGAGCCGTCGGGGTTGACGGTCGCCAGCCAGCAGGTGTGCCGACTGGGGCCCCCCGCTCCGGGTGCCTGGGTGAAGCCGGAGCCGAGCACCTGCTCGACGTCCGACCACTCCAGCGTGGGCAGGTGGTTCGCTCCCGACAGGTCCTTGGTCTCCATGACAGTCATGACGTCTGCGTACCCGTGGAGTCATCGGTCCAGTCGTCGCCTAGCCAGCTCCAGCGCCTCGTCCGCCTCCTCGAGCAGCAGCCGCACGAGCTCGCCCGCAGGTCCCGTCCGCGCCAGGGAGTGCGCCTGGCCGGCCCAGAGGTTGAACCGCTCGGCGTCGCCGTCAGCGCGGGCTTGGGCACGCATCGCCGAGGTCACGTAGTGCAGCTCCGGGTAGGCGATCGGCGCGCCCGGGTGCTTCCGCTGCCAGTCGTTCTCGATCCCCCTGGCCAGGCGCCCGGAGAAGGCCCTCGTCAGCCCGGTGCGCCCTTCCTCAGCAAGTCTCGAGCGGTACGCCGGCACGGTGCCCGCCTCGTCGGTCAGCAGGAACGCGCTCCCGAGCATGGCGCGCGATGCTCCCGCCGCAAGGACCGACGCGATGCCGGCACCGTCGGCGATGCCGCCCGCGGCAACGAGAGGTACGTCGACAGCGGCCCGGACGAGGGCGAGCAGGGCGAGCGTGCCGATGTCCTCCCGCTCGTCGGCGTCCACCCAGGTCCCCCGGTGGCCGCCCGCCTCGGATCCCTGCACCACCAGGGCATCCGCTCCTGTCGCCCTGCGGGCCTCGTCGACGGTGGTGACGGTCACCCACGTCTCCGTGAGGTGCGGGAGCGGGTGAGGGAGGCCGAAGGTGAACGACACCACGGCGGGCGGGTCCGCCTCGAGAACGGCCAGCTTGTCGTCGTACTCGTCGTCGGTCCACCGGGCTTGCTTCGGGTCCAGTCCCCATGCTTCGGCGACCGCCGAAACGTCGACGGGCGCACTGCGGTGGGCGAAGACGTTCACGCCGAACGGCTGGTCGGTCAGCCGCCGAGTCTCGGCGAGGTCCGAGGCGAGCTGCTCGGCCGTCCGGTAACCGGCGGCGAGGAAGCCCAGCCCGCCGGCGTTCGACACGGCAGCGGCGAGGGCAGGCGTCGAGGGCCCACCGGACATGGGCGCCTGGACGACGACCCGGGTCACTCCCGGAAACCGCCGAGGAACCGCCGGAAGACGCCGCCCTGTCTCGGGAGCGGAGGAGCGACCGGTGCGGGGGTCGTGCGACGGACGGCGATCGGCTTGTCGTAGTCGACGTTGGCGATCGCGTCGACGGTCTGGTCCTCGTCGAAGTCCTCGGAGCCCTCGATCTGCGGCACGAACCCGACCAGCATCCCGTTGCGCATCACCTGGGCCTCCAGGCCGAGGGTGCCGTCGGTGTCCCAGACGGCGTTGCGCCCGTCCCGCAGCGCGACCCGGATGCCGAACTGGTAGGTGGACGCCCGCTCCACGTGCGCGTCGACGCCCTGCTCACGCAGCCGGTCGACGACCCGCTGCGCCCGCTTCTCCTCCACCGAAATCTCCTTTGCTCGCTCCCTAGGCTGCCACGTGTGAAGCAGCCGGAGCCCGTCGTCCTGGTCCGCGGCCGCGTGTCGCTCGAGCCGTGGCAGCCGCGCCACGACGCCGAGCTGCTCGAGGCCGCTCAGTCTGATGACGTCTGGCGGTGGCTGTCCGTGCCCCGGCCGACGACCTTGCAGGAGATCTCCAGCCTCCGGGAGACGCACATCGGGCTACCGTGGGCCGTCGTCGTGGACGGCGTCGCCGCCGGCTCGACGTCCTACCTCGACGTGGACCTGTCGGTCGAGGGCCTGGAGATCGGCTGGACCTGGTACCGCCGAGACCTGTGGGCCAGCGACGTCAACCCGACCTGCAAGCTGCTCCTTCTGGCGCACGCCTTCGAGGAACTCGGTGCCCAGCGGGTCACCCTCAAGACCGACGGCCTCAACGCCCGGTCGCAGGCGGCGATCCGCAAGCTGGGGTGCTCCTACGACGGGACCCTTCGCCACCACCGGCTGCGGGCCGACGGATCCGTCCGCGACAGCGCCTACTTCAGCCTGCTGGCCTCGGAGTGGCCCGCCGCGAGAGCCGCCCTCGAGGCCCGCCTGCCCTGAGCCGTCCGCCCGCATCGAGCTTTGTGGGCCGTTCAGGCTCGGGCCGTCGTCAGCACCCACACAGTTCGGCAGGTGCCCGCGGCGGCCGCACCGAGCTTTGTGGGCCGTTGAGGCTCGGGCCGTCGTCAGCACCCACACAGTTCGGCAAGAGCGGGTCAGTGCCCGCGCGCGACCCAGTCGTCGTACGAGGGGGCTTCTGCCCCGATGGTCGTGTCGTCGCCGTGGCCGGTGTGCACGACCGTGTCCCCAGGCAGCGCGAGCAGCGTCTCGCGGATCGAGTCGAGGATCGTCGGGAAGTCGCTGAACGACCGACCGGTCGCGCCCGGACCGCCGGAGAAGAGCGTGTCCCCGCTGAAGACCAGGCCGTCGCCCACGAAGCAGACCGCACCGGGCGCGTGGCCCGGGGTGTGGCGGACGCGAAGCGCCGCCGAGCCGACCGTGATGACCTCGCCGTCGGTCAGGTCGCCGGACGGCGCCTTGTCGTGCGTCATGTCCCACAGCACCCGGTCGGCGGGATGCAGCAGCACCGGCGCGTCCACGAGCGCAGCGAGCTCCCACGCGACGTTGACGTGGTCGTCGTGGCCGTGGGTGCAGAGGATCGCCTTGCAGGACCGGCCGCCGACAGCAGCAGCGATGGCGGCGGCGTCGTGGGCCGCGTCGATGACGACGCACTCGTTGTCGTCGCCGTAGACCCAGACGTTGTTGTCGACGTCCCACGTACCGCCGTCGAGCGAGAACGTGCCGGACGTGACGACGTGGTCGAGCCTCACAGCACCATCACGGACCGGAGCACCTCGCCGCGCTCCATCTTGTGGAACGCCTCCTCCACGTCGCCGAGCCCGATCCGCTCCGAGACGAAGTCGCCGAGCGGGAACCGGCCCTGCTGCCACAGGTCGATGAGCAGCGGGAAGTCGCGCTCGGGCAGGCAGTCGCCGTACCAGCTGGACTTGACCGCACCGCCGTGCCCGAACACCTCGATGAGCGGGATCTCCAGCACCATCGACGGGTTCGGCACGCCGACCAGCACGACGGTGCCGGCGAGGTCGCGCGCGTCGAAGGCCTGCCGGAAGGTCTCGGGGCGGCCCACCGCCTCGATGACGACGTCGGGGCCGAACCCGCCGGTGACGTCGCGCAGCTCCTGGACGACGTCGCCCTTCGCGTTCACGGTGTCGGTGGCGCCGAACGTCCGCGCCCACTCGAGCTTGCGGTCGTCGAGGTCGACCGCGATGACCTGCCTGGCACCGGCGTAGATCGCGCCGGCGATGGCGGCGTTGCCGACGCCTCCGCAGCCGATGACCGCGACCGTGTCCCCCTTCTGGACAGGAGCGGTGTTCACGGCCGCGCCGAAGCCGGCCATCACGCCGCAGCCCAGCAGACCTGCCGCGGCCGGGTCGACCGTCGGCACGACGGTGCACTGGCCCGCGGCGACCAGCGTCTTCTCGGCGAAGGCACCGATGCCGAGGGCCGGCGACAGCGCCGTGCCGTCAGCCAGGGTCATCTTCTGCGTCGCGTTGTGCGTGGCGAAGCAGTACCACGGCCGGCCGCGCTTGCACGCCCGGCACTGCCCGCACACGGCCCGCCAGTTGAGCACCACGAAGTCGCCCGGCTTCACGTGGGTCACGCCGGGCCCGACCGCCTCCACGACGCCCGCCGCCTCGTGACCCAGCAGGAACGGGAAGTCGTCGTTGATGCCGCCCTCGCGGTAGTGCAGGTCGGTGTGGCAGACGCCGCACGCCTGCACCTGCACGAGCGCCTCACCCGGCCCGGGATCGGGGACCAGGATCGTCTCGATGCCGACCGGCTTGCCCTTGCCCAGGGCCACGACGGCCCGTACCTCATGCGCCATGCGCGAGAACCTAACGCGGTTTCGTCGGCTTCTCAGGTTAGGATCCGCCCGTGGAGAGAAAGCCGCGCCCGGTGACTCTGTGGTACGCGCTGTGGCTGATCGTCTTCGCAGTGGACGCCTCCCTCGTGGGTCGCGGCTGGGACCACCGGCTCGGCGCCTTCCTGTTCCTGCTGTTCTTCGGCTTCCTGATCTTCACGGAGACCCGCAAGACCGACTGACCGTGAGCTGACCCGAGTCGGACACGACCAGGAAACAGCCAGGCAACGTCGCGGGACGAGATTGCCCGCGTGGAGGTCGTCGCGCACGGGCACA
>JAODNF010000181.1 GCA_025464915.1 Frankiales bacterium
CAGCAGGGCGTTGAACCCCTCCCTCGAGACCATGTGCGCCGCGTCGATGATGTAGATCTTGTACTGGCTCGCGACCGGGGCGTAGAAGGCCCGCTCGCGCAGGTCGCGGGCGTCGTCGACGCCGCCGTGGCTCGCGGCGTCGATCTCCACCACGTCCAGGGAACCGGGGCCGTTGGGGGCCAGCGCGACGCAGCTGTCGCAGGTGCCGCAGGGGTCGGGCGTCGGTCCCTTCTCGCAGTTCAGGGAACGGGCGAGGATGCGGGCGCTGGAGGTCTTGCCGCACCCCCTGGGACCGCTGAACAGGTAGGCGTGGTGCACCTTGCCGTTGCGCAGCGCCTGCTGCAGCGGGCCGGTGACGTGCTCCTGGCCCTTGACCTCGGCGAAGGTGCCAGGGCGGTACTTCCGGTAGAGCGCCAGGCTCACGTCGTACCTCCAGAAAGGCTGAGGACCCCCCGCGCACCCGCTCAGAGCCCGCCTGCCCTTGCTGCCTTCCGGCCCTGGGGGAGTTCAGCGAGATGGGCGCCGCACGAGGGGTCTGGCGTCACTGTAGTGCTGCGGCCGACAGCCGCGTTCCGGGCCTGTAGATTGGTCGGCGGAGGATTCGCCTAGTTGGCCTATGGCGCACGCTTGGAAAGCGTGTTGGGGGCAACCCCTCACGAGTTCGAATCTCGTATCCTCCGCCAACGGGTCGGCCCCGCTCCCCTGTCCAGGGAGCGGGGCCGCCGTCGTTCGGGCGAGCTCGAGCCTGATGCTGCGCAGCGACGGCGCGAAGACGTTGTCGCCGGCGGCGCCGCCGGCGAGGACCGCCGCGGCACCGAGGCCCGCAGCGAGCTCCTGGAGGCCGTGACCCTCCACGTCGTCGCGGTCGATGGTCGGGTCCTCGGGGTAGATGTCGTTGTCGTTCATGTTCGCTCCTGGGGAGGAGGACCTGGCCCCTCGGCCAGCTGCCTGCACCGTCCCGTGTCCGGAGTGTCCGGTTCTGTCTCCGACCCGGCAGAAGGCGTGTCAGGCTGCCGACATGACGTTCGCACCCGGCCAGGTCGTCACGGTGTTCCGCTCGAGGCTCCGCGAGGACAACCAGGAGGAGTACGGCGAGACGGCCGACCACATGAGCGACCTCGCCCGGACGATGCCGGGCTACGTCGAGCACAAGGCCTTCACCGCCGACGACGGCGAGCGGGTCACGCTCGTCACCTTCGCCGACCGGGCGTCCCACGACGGCTGGCGCACCCACCTCGAGCACCGCGCGGCGCAGCACCGCGGTCGCGAGGCGTACTACCAGGCCTACTCGCTCCAGGTCGCCGACGTGACCGGCGTCAGCGAGTTCCCTCCCAGCTGAGGCCGCTTCCCGGCCGACGCCCAGGCTTGCGTTGGCGGGAGGTCGCGCCACTGCCTCGGAATCCCGAGAGCCCAAGCCTCGACCGGGCCCGCTGGGTTCTCGGAACGCAGAAGCAGCCGATTGGCGGGCTCGTGCGGGTCTGGTGAGCGTGACCGGCTCTCGAGCAGGCTCATCGTGCTGCTTCGGCGTCACGACTGGCTTCAGGGCGAACAACCCGAGCCCGGCCGCACGAGAAGGGCGGTTCCGGTCAGTCCCGGCCGGCGGCCACCCAGGCCTCGGCATCGATCGGGGCCGGCCCGGACTCGAGCCAGGACAGGACGCGCCAGGCCTGCTCCGTGGGCGGGCCGGGCTCGAGGCGGAGCGCCTGGTCGGACCACGGGAAGGCCTCTACCTTGGCGCGCAGGGACTCCTCCGTGAGGTCGCTGTCCTGGTCGCGCTGGGCGAAGCGCGCCACGGCCTCGTCGGGTGTCACGACGAGCTCGACGACGAACAGGGCCACGTCGGGGATCGCGCTGACCAGCGAGGCGCGCTGGTCGCGGCGGGCGTAGGTGCACTCCAGGTACGGCTGGCGGCCGCTGTCGAGGACCCGGCGCGCCAACACGTGGGCGGCGCCGTAGGCCCGGAGCCGGTCTCCGCGGTTGCGGTCGGAGTCAGGCATGAGCCGGTCGAAGATCGCGTCGACCTCGACAGACACCAGGGCCGGGACGAGCAGCCGGCCGACCACAGACTTGCCCGAGCACGGTGGTCCGGTGAGGACGAACTCCGGTCAGCAGCGGGCCCCTTGGCTCAGGGAAGCAGATGGCGGTGGCGGTGGGATTTGAACCCACGGAGGAGTTGCCCCCTCACACGCTTTCGAGGCGTGCTCCTTCGGCCGCTCGGACACGCCACCGGCGGAGACTCTAGCGGAGCGAGACATGTGATCACCGGCACAGTTGCACGCGCAATATCTGAACGCTCAACATCGTTGATGCAAGCATGACCGCACTCGACCTCCGCCCCCTCGTCCTCGACGACACCGCTGCCGATCTGCTGTTCCGGGAGGCGCGCACCGCCAACTCCTTCAGCAGCGAGCCCGTCACCGACGAGCAGCTCCAGGCGATCTACGACCTGACCAAGTTCGGGCCGACCCTGATGAACGCCCAGCCGCTGCGGGTCCTGGCGATCCGCACCCCCGAGGCCAAGACCCGGCTGCTTCCGCACCTCATGGAGGGGAACCGCGCCAAGACCGAGAGCGCGCCGGTGACGCTCGTCGTCGGCTACGACCTCGACTTCCACGAGCAGCTCCCTCGTACCTTCCCGCACGCCCCGGGCGCGAAGGACCGCTTCACGGACGAGACCGCCCGGCACGCCATCGGCCGCGACAACGCCTTCCTGCAGACCGGCTACCTGATCCTCGCGATCCGTGCCGCGGGCCTGGCCGCGGGTCCGATGGGCGGCTTCGACCGCGACGGCCTGGACGCCGAGTTCTTCGGCGACAGCCGCACCCGGTCTGTGCTCGTCGTCAACGTCGGCCACCCCGGCGAGGACGCCTGGTTCGACCGGCTCCCCCGGCTCGACTACGACGAGGTCGTCACCACCCTCTGATCGTCCCGCGGTTTCACCGAACCGCCCCGGGCTGAGGGCGGGAGATCAGTGAAACCGCGGGGGGTCAGCGGTGGTCGGCGAAGAACGCGAGCAGCTGGGCGGAGCACTCCTGCGCGAGCACGCCGCTGACCACCTCCGGGCGGTGGTTGAGCCGCCGGTCCCGCAGCACGTCCCACAGCGAGCCGGCGGCTCCCGCCTTCTCGTCGACAGCGCCGTAGACGACGCGGGCGGCCCTGGACAGCACGATCGCGCCGGCGCACATGGTGCAGGGCTCCAGGGTGACGACCAGGGTGCAGCCCTCGAGGCGCCACTCCCCTCGGGCGGCAGCCGCTGCGCGCAGGGCGAGCACCTCGGCATGGGCCGTCGGGTCACCGCTGCCCTCGCGGTCGTTGTGGGCGACCGCGAGGACGTCACCGGTCGCGGAGAGGACCACCGCCCCGACGGGGACGTCCCCGTGGGCGGGCGCGAGCGCGGCCTGCTCCAGGGCGAGCCGCATGCTGCCGTCGTAGCCGCTGCTCACCCGTCGCGCAGGGAGTCGAGCACGTCGAGAAAGCCTGCGCGCTCGGCGATCCCGGACAGCACGTCGGCCGGGAGCAGGCCCTCCTCGGCGCACAGCTCCAGCAGGACGTCGGACGGGGTTCCGAGGTCGGTGAGCAGGTGCGCGTCGCCGACCGGCTCGGCGACCGGGCGGGTGCCCTCGTCCTCCTCGTCCTCCTCGTCGAGCTCCACGTCGTCCTCGGCCTGCTCCCAGAGCATCGCGGCCACGTCGCTCGCCGACACCGCGCGCTTGTCCGACAGGAAGACGCGCGGCTCGTCGAGAGCGTCCGCGTCGACCCGGACCAGGGCGACGTACTCGTCGTCCTCCTCGAGCAGCAGCAGCGCCGGCCCCGCGTCGTTCTCGTCGACCAGGTCCCCGAGCTCCTCGGTGAGCGACTCGAGGTCCTCGACCTCGTGCAGGTCGAGCTCGCGCCCCGTCCACCCATGGGCGGTCTTCGCTAGGGCTGCGGCGAAGTAGGTCACTGGGCGTCCTTCTCGTGAATCAGACGAGCGCGTCGACGGCCTGCTCGAAGGCGTCGGCGAAGCCGAGCCTGCGGGCGAGGGTGGACAGCATCTCGTCGGCGTACGCGTCGACGTCGGACAGGATCGCACCCAGCTCCATCGCGTCGAGCCCGAGGTCGTCGAAGACGTCGAGGTCGCCGGCGGGCAGGACCTCGTCGAGGTCCTCCTCCTGGGGGATGTCCAGGTCGAGCCGTTCCATCACCTGGGCCGCGAGCTCCCACTCGCTGCTGGCCGTGACGTCGCTCAGCAGGAAGCGCATCGCGCCCCCGCTGTTGCGGACGACGATGAAGAAGTCGTCGGCCACGTCGACCAGCGCGAAGCTCCCCGGCAGCTGCCCCTGCACCGCCTGCTCCACGTGTCCGAGGTCGTCGGACAGCCCCGGTGCCAGCTGGCCGACCTGCCAGCCGCCGGACCGGCCGTCGCCCGGACCGTCCTCGGCGAACACGACGACAGCCCAGGTCTGCTCGGCATCCGTCGGTGTCTCGGCCACGTCGCGACGATCGCAGGTGCAAGGCGCGGTGGGAAGGGGTAGGCGAACACCAAGAGCCCACAACCGGAGGTCCTCATGTCCCGCTCGTTCACGTCGAAGCCGACACTGCTGCTGGCGGGCAGTGCCCTCGGCGCCACCGCCTATGCCCGTTACCTGGCGAACAAGGCGCCTGAGGACGAGGCCACCCAGAAGCAGATCAAGGCGCTGCACTGGGCGATCCCCGGGCTGACCGGCGCGGCGGTGGCCTCCTCGCTGCGGCAGAAGCCGCCGACGCGAGCCCAGGTCCTGCGTGAGGGTGTGCAGGACGCTCGGATCCGGGCCGTCGAGGCGGCCGCCCCGATCGCCGCCCTCATCGGGGCTCGGGCCGTGAGCGCTGCGCACGCCGCCGGACCCGCCCTGGAGAAGGCACGCGACAACGCCGTGCCGGCCCTCGAGAAGGCGCGCGACGCCGCCGTACCCGCCTTCGAGAGGGCCCGCGACGCCGCCGTACCTGCCCTGGAGCGGGCCCGCGACAACGCGAAGCCGGTGCTGGACAAGGCGCGAGACAGCGCCAAGCCGGCCCTCGAGCGGGCCAAGGAGGCCCTGCCCGTCTAGAGCGGAGCAGCAGCCCCGAGCAGCCGGCCGCGGCCGATCGTCGCTCCCAGCGCGATCGCCTGGGTCCGGTGCAGCTCGGAGTCGACGTGGACGGCGTGGATCTCCACGCCCTGGTCGGCGGCCCAGGCGAGGAGCTCGGTGGTCTGGTCGGTGCTGGGTCGGCTCAGGTCGACCTGGACAGCATCGGGCCGCAGCTGCTCGAGGCGGCGCAGGAAGGCGCCGTCGACGCGGTCCGACACGTCGGCCACGACCGCCCGCCAGCCCCAGCCGCGCCACTCGGCGACGGCCGCGTCGAGGCCCGGGTGGTCGAAGCCGTCGTCGTGCACCTCGGCCGCGACCCGCAAGGCACGCCGGCCACGGCCGAACGCGGCCGCGAGGCGGGGCGGGCAGGCGGCGCCGAACGTGTCGGTCTCCGGTGTGAGGTGCACCTCGACGGTGACGCCGCGCTCCAGCGCGACGTCGAGGGCGAGGCAGCGGAAGGCCCAGTCGAGGCGCTCCATGAGACCGGCGGACTGCGCGGACTCGAGCAGGGACAGGGTGCTGTCCAGGTCGGTCCCGGTCTGGCCGCGTCCGGTGGCCTTGTAACCGAGCAGGGTGTCGGTGGTCAGGTCCTTGATGGGCTGGAAGTCGGGACCCAGGAGCGTCGGGTCGTCGATGAGCTTCTCGATGAGGTCGCGGTTGCGCCTCAGCTTCTCTGTGGTGTCGAGCAGGGTCATGGCACAAGACCTCGACCGGTCCGGGCCCTAGATTGAGGCCGTGAGCAGTCCCCTCGGCCGCTACGCGAGTGACCCTGACGACGATCGCGTGACCGTCGCGCTACTGGGCGCGCCCCTGAAGGTGTGGCAGCGCGCCGCGGAGCACCACGACGAGCTGATGCGGGAGATGGCGCTGCTGGCCCTGGCAGCCGATCCGCCGGAGCTGCCGAAGCGGCTCACCGAGCTCGTCCAGCTGCTCGGGCAGCAGTACGGCGCTGCCGGGTCACGTCCCGAGGACGACCGGGAGCAGGCCCTCGCGGACGGTCGCGACCGCATCGACCTGTCCTACGAGGTCCCCCGGTCGGCCGGACCGGCCGCGGCCAGGATGCGTGCGCTGCTCGACGAGGCGGAGGAGTACTGCCGCACCACGCTGCTGACCCTGCAGCAGTCCCCGGTCGAGGCCGCCTTCTCCGCCTGGTACATCGACGAGTTCGTACGGCAGACCCAGGGGCTGCCACCGACTCCGTGGCCCGGTCCCTGGGAGTGACCGGCGTCAGACGATGACGGGCTCGTTGACGAGGGCGATCCCGAAGCGCTGGTGCACCCCCTCCTGGATCGTCCGCATCACCTCCAGCAGCTCCGCCGTCGTACCGCCGCCGCGGTTGACGAGCGCGAGCGTGTGCTTGCGGGACAGGCCGATGCGGCCGTCGCCCCAGCCCTTGCCGAAGCCGCTGTGCTCGATGAGCCAGGCAGCGCTGACCTTGACCAGGCCGGAGGGGTCCGGCCAGTGCGGCGCCCCCTCCGGGGCGGTGGCGACGAGCGGGTTGGTGAAGAACGAGCCGGCGCTCACGCTGTCGGGATCGGCCGGGTCCAGCACCATCCCCTTGGAGCGGCGCAGGGCCAGCACCGCCTCGCGGACCTGCACGGGGGGCGCGGGGTCGCCGACGCCGACGCCGAGGGCCGTGGCCAGCTCGGTGTACCGGACCGGCTGCGGCTCGCTCGGCAGCGCGAAGTCGACCGAGAGGACGACCCAGCGGCCGGGCTCGGCCTTGAACCGGCTGGAGCGGTAGCCGAAGCCGCACTCGTCACGGCCGATCGCGGTGACCTCGCCGGTGAGCAGGTCGAGGGCCCGGACGGAGGTGAGGTACGACGAGACCTCCGCCCCGTAGGCGCCGATGTTCTGGATGGGCGCCGCCCCGACGGTGCCGGGGATGCCGGACATCGCCTCGAACCCGGTGAGCCCGGCGTCGAGGGCCTTGCGGACGACCTCGTCCCACCCGAGCCCCGCCTGGACCGACAGCACCTCGCCGTCCTGGGACCAGCCGTCGGTACGGACGAGCGCAACCCGGTCCAGCCCTGCGTCGGGCATGACGACGTTGGACCCGCCACCCAGGACGTACGCACCGGACCGAGCGGCTTCGACGAGCTGGTCCTCCGTGGTGCAGGTGATCAGCTCGCCGACGGGGCCCCCGAGCCGCAAGGTCGTGAGCTCGGACAGGTTCACGCGGGCACCAGCACGGCCCGGTGCGACCGGACCAGGTCCGAGGTGAACAGCACCAGCGCGACCCAGACGAGGCTGAAGCCGATCGCCTGGGGGACCCCGAAGGCCTCGTGCGCCACGGCCAGCCCGCAGATCAGCTGCAGGCTCGGGGCGATGTACTGCAGGACCCCGAGGGTCGACAGCGGGATGCGGGTGGCAGCCGCACCGAACGCCAGGAGCGGCCCCGCGGTGACGATGCCGGCGGAGACGAGCAGGAGGGCGTGCCCTACGCCCTCGGTGGTGAAGGTGCCGTCTCCCGACAGCCCCAGGAAGAGCAGGTACGCCAGCGCGGCCGGGGTGAGGACGGCCGTCTCGACCGCGAGGGAGGCGACCGCCCCGACACCGGCCTGCTTCTTGAGCAGCCCGTAAGTGCCGAAGGAGAACGCCAGCACCAGCGCGATGACTGGCGGGTGCCCGGCCTCGGCCGTGAGCACGAGGACCGCGACGAACGCGATGCCGATCGCGAGCTGCTGCAAGGGTCGGAGCCGCTCCCCGAGGACGACGACGCCCAGGGCGACGGAGACGAGCGGGTTGATGAAGTAGCCGAGCGAGGTCTCCACGACCTGCCCGCTGTTGACCCCGTAGATGTAGGTGCCCCAGTTGACAGCCAGCAGGACGGCCGCCGCGGCCAGCCGCAGGACCTGGTCACGCCGCAGCCCTCGGGCGGACGCGATCCCGAGGGCGAGCAGCCCGCCGACGACGAGCAGCGACCAGACGACCCGATGTGCCAGCACCTCGAGGGCGCCGGCCGGCTCGAGGAGGGGGAAGAACAACGGGAAGGAGCCCCAGGCCGCATAGGCCGCGATCCCGAAGAGCGTGCCGGATCGGGTGGGGCTCACAGCCTCAGGCTAGTCAGGCCCTCTGCTCGGGGTCGCGGATGAGGGCCCGCTTGTCGCGCGAGCGGATGGACGCCTTGACGACCTTCAGCTGCGGCGACAGGTCGGCGCCGAACCGCTCGAACCAGTGGAGGCGACGCATGGTCGCGTCCTCCTCCGGGGTCACCTTCTGCGGGTCCACACCTTCAGGATCGGAGGGGACCGGGACCTTCGCTAGCGCCTTTCGGCGCTGCGTCAACGACGCCGTTCGGCTGAGTGCCGACGCACCCCGACGGCCGACCCGATCAGGACGAGAGCGACCAACGGGACAAGCCCACCGAGGCCGGTGGCGGCCAGGTGCCCGCCCGACCGCGACGGCTCCGCGGGCGGGACCGGGGTGGTCGGCCGCTTCGGCGGGACGCTGGTCGTGGACGGCAGCTTCTCGAGCAAGGCGCTCGGCCCGGTGACCTGACGGGCGTAGCCGACCCCCGTCTTCGGACCACCGTCGATCCGGTTGTTGTCGCTCCACGTCACGGCCGGCATGCCGTCCGGCGCGACGGCCACCTTGAAGAAGTCGAGCATGCTGCGGTCGTCGCTGGAGCCGGGGAGGATCCCGCAGAACGTGCCCAGGGTGCAGATCGGTCCGTGGTGCACGGAGTGGTCGCTGGCGATGCCGTAGACGACCGACGGGTGGCCGCTCCTCAGCCCCCGCACCTGCGCGACCGGGACGGTCCAGTCGATGCCGTTGGCGTCCTTGTCGCCGGCGGTCGTGTGGTACCAGCTGACGACGGCGACGCCGTTGCCACCACCCGCGACCCAGCCGAACAGGTCCTGACCCGGCGCTCCCGGGAGCACGTCGTCGACGGCGTAGGGCGGGGTCCAGGTCTTCCCGTGGTCGCTCGACTCCTGCAGCCAGACGTGCATGGGCTGGCCCTTGTGCGCGTACCCGCTGTAGACGGCGTACACGTTGTCGCCCTTGTCGACCGCGCTCGACATCCAGAAGTTGCCGTAGTTGGCGTCGGCGGTGCCGACGTTGACGTTGTAGTCGGTCCACGCCGTGCCCTCCGGCTCTCGCACTGAGATGTGGACGGAGTTCACCGGCGGTGTGCCGTACGTCGTGTCGGTCGTGGTGAGCAGGCTGGTCGCGTAGGTCACGAAGACGCGGCCGGAGCTGTCGGTGCTGATCCCGCCGATCGAGGTGCCGTCGTGCACGGACTCGGCCGTGGTGCCGGCGTTGGAGTAGAGGATCTCGGGGACGCCGAAGGTCTTGCCGCTGTCGTGGCTGACGGCGGCGAGCATCGTGCCGGTCGCGATCTCGTGCCAGACGCAGAAGACGTTCTCGCCGTGCGGGCCGGTCACGGCAAGCCACTCGCGGTCGGACGTCGAGTTGATGAACGCCTGCTGCGGGAAGTGCGCCCCGTGGTCGGTCGAGCGGAAGACGGTGATGCCGTCGACGTTGAGGTCGGCGGCGTAGACGGTGCCGTCCTTCGCGACCGCGACGTCGGAGTCGCCGCCCTTGAGGGCAGCCTGCGTCGCGGTGCTCACGGCGGTCGGCAGCTTGGTCCAGGTCGCGCCCCGGTTGTCGCTGCGGGCCAGGACCACGCCGTTCTCACCCGGCGTGGTCGCGTAGACCCTGCCGTCGGGCGCGATCGCGAGTCCCGGCTCGCCGTAGCTGGAGGTGTAGGCGTAGGTGTTCTTGCCGAACACCAGGTGCGGGACGCCAGCAGCACTGCTCGAGGGCGCGAGCAGCGAGGCGGAGGCGACAGCGGTCAGGGCACAGGCGAGCAGCAGGGGACGACGCACTCGGACTGCTTCGCCGTTGACAGGGCGGTTCCTGCCTCTACCAGCGTTGGTAGTCCGTACCCGCCATCTCGCCGGTGGTCAGGT
>JAODNF010000232.1 GCA_025464915.1 Frankiales bacterium
TGCTCGGGCGCCAACCGGTAGTCGACGCTCACCACGACCGCGTCGACCTCGTTCGCGATCTGGACGGCGCCGCCGTGCTCCATGTCGAGGTCGCCGAGGCAGAAGCCCCCGCCGTGCAGGTAGAGCATGCCGTTCGTCGTTCCGGTCCTCGGCCGGTAGACGCGCAGCGGCACGCCTTCGTGGACGAGGTCCTCGACGTCCAGCAGCTCCTCCCCCGGCACCGGACCCCCGGGCACGAGCGTCTTGAGCATGGCGCGCGCTGCCACGAGGTCGTTCATGCCGTCGCGCATGTCGGGCAGGAGCGCCAGCACAGGGGCGAGCTCGGGGTCGAGCGTGGGGAACAGCGAGGCGTCCATCGGTGGCTCCTAGACCAGTGCGGGCAGCAGAAACTCTTCGAGGTACGACGTGAGCGACCGGCCGTCGTCGGGGTCGACGGCATCTCCGGGGACCGTGACGAGGCTCAGGACGGTGCGGAGCACGTGCTCCGCTGCGCGCGGCACGTCGAGGTCGGCGCGCAGCTCGCCCGAGGCCTTGGCCTCGTCGAGGTGGACGTGCCAGAAGGCGGCCATGCCCGGAACCACGTCGCGGATGCCCGTGCCGACCACGAGCGCGTAGTCCTCGGGCTCCTGCTGGCTGAGCTGCAGGGCCAGCGGCAGCTCGACGGCGCGGGACATCAGCACCGCCTCGGCGACCTGGGCGGCCAGGCCCTGCTGCTTCGCGATCCGCTTGTGCGCATCGTCCCAGAACTCCTCGTCCATCCGGATGAGGGCGGCGCCGATGAGGTTGGCCTTGTCCGGGAAGAGCCGGTAGAGCCAGGCCCGCGAGACGCCAGCGCTGTCAGCGACAGCCGCCATCGTCGTGCGCCGGATCCCTTGACTGGCAAGGGATTCGACCGTCGCGTCGAGGATGCGGTCCCGAGTCGTCATTGGATGACGAAGTCCGAGAGGTCGGGGGTGCGGGTCCACGTCCAGAAGTCCACGAGGCGCCACGGGCTCAGGCAGTGCACGTCGCCGTCGGCGTTCCGGTAGAAGTTGTGCTCGACGTGCGGCGTCGACCAGACCAGCGTCTTGAGCTCGGCCTGGCACCGCGCGTACCACTCGTCGTGCTTGTCCTGCCGAGGTTCCATCGACGTCCTGCCGTCGAGGGCCTGCAGGCACTGAACGATGTACCGGATCTCGCACTCGGAGTGGAAGATCAGGCTGCCGCCGCTGGCCAGGTTGGTTCCCGGTCCGTACATCATGAAGAAGTTCGGGAAGCCGGGTGACGTCATGCCGAGGTAGGCGGCTGGCCGGTCCCCCCACTCGGCGCGAAGGTCCCGGCCGTCGCGACCGGTGATGGTCAGGGGGAACAGCGGCTCGTTCACCCGGAACCCGGTGGCCCAGACGAGGACGTCTGCCTCGTGCCGGTTGCCGTCTGTGTCGACGACGGCGCCGCTCTCGAGGCGGTCGACCCCGGCGCGGACGAGTTCGACGTTGTCGCGGGTGAGGCAGGTCAGCCAGGACCCGTTGTCCTGCAGGGTGCGCTTCGCGGTCGGCGGGTAGCTCGGGACGACCTTGGCCCTGAGCTCCTCGTCGTCGCCGACCTGGCTGACGATCCAGTCGGTGAACATCTGCCGGGTGAACTCGTTGACCTCGCTCACGACCGTCGGGTTGTCGGCGAAGGAGGGGTCGATGCGCGCGGCCTCGAGACCGGTGTCGCAGCCGGGCCAGAAGATCAGGAAGCGGTACCAGCGGCCGTAGAACGGCAGGTGCCTCAGCGCCCAGCGGACGCCGGGGCCGACCTGCTCGTGGTAGTTCGGGTTGGGGAACATCCACTGCGCCGTGCGCTGGATGACGGTGAGGTGCTCGACCTGCGGCGCGATGGTCGGGGCGAGCTGGAAGCCGGTCGCCCCGGCCCCGACCATGACGACCCGCTTGCCGGTGACGTCGACCTCGTGGTCCCAGCGGCTGGTGTGGAACTGCGAGCCGTCGAAGTCACCGGGCACGTCCGGGACGTAGGGGCGGTTGAGCTGCCCGACGGCGCTGATGACGGCCTTCGCCCGCAGCACCTCGCCGGTGTCGAGCACGACGTCCCAGCGGTCCCCGGCCCACGTCGCCGCGGTGACCTCGGTGGAGAAGCGCACGTTCTTGGCGACGTCGTGCTTGTCCATCACGCCCTGGAAGTACGCCTGCAGCTCGGGCTGCTGGGCGAAGAACTCCGTCCAGTGGTCGGAGGGCTCGAAGCTGTAGCAGTAGAAGTGGTTCCCGACGTCGACGCGTGCGCCCGGGTAGCTGTTCTCCCACCAGGTGCCGCCGACGCCCGCGTTCTTCTCGACGACGGTGTAGCCGATCCCCGCCTCCTGCAGGCGAATCGCCGCGAGCAGGCCCGACATGCCTAGGCCGATGACGACCACGTCGACGTCCGTGCTCCGGGCCTCGACCGCGCGGTCGTCGCGACCGTCGAGCTCCATCTCCTCGAGCATCATCGGGACGTACTCGTCCGGGACCTCCTGGCACACCAGGAAGGCCATCATCTTCTTGAGCAGCGCGGGGCCGACCGGGGCCGGCTCGGGGCAGCCCCGGTCGCGGTAGTCCTTGATGATCTCCACGGCCTGCGCGCGGACGGCCGCCTTGTCCTCCTCGGACATGTAGCCCTGCACCTCGTTGAGGAACAGCCCCTGCGGGCGCAGCGGCCCGTCGAGGATGCGCTCGTCCCCGCTCATGTGGACCATGCTCAGCAGCAGGGTCGGGATGCTCACGTCCTCCAGCGCCACAGCGATCTCGTCGTCGCTGGTGGTGAAGGGCTCGCCGGCGTGCGGGTTGCGCATGTAGACACATTTTCATATGTGTGTACCGTCCGTCGACATGCGGACAGTGGTGATCACGGGGACCGGCCAGGTCTCCGTGGAGGAGGTCCCCGACCCGGTGCTGCCCGGCTCCGACGGGGCGATCGTGCAGGTCTCCCAGGCGGCGATCTGCGGCTCGGACCTGCACTTCTACGACGGCGACCTGCCCTTCTTCCCCGTCGCCGTCGGTCACGAGTGCATCGGTACGGTCGTCGAGACCGGTCCCGACGTGCGCCGGTTCTCGGTGGGCGACCGCGTGCTCGTGGCATCGGTTGCCGGGTGCGGCACCTGCGACGGCTGCGCGACCGGCGATCCGGTCACCTGCCGCTCCGGTCCGAAGGTGTTCGGCGCCGGGGAGCTCGGCGGCGCCCAGTCAGACCTGCTGGCCGTGCCGGCTGCCGACTTCCAGCTGCTGCGCGTCCCGGAAGGCGTCTCCGACGAGGCGGCGCTGCTGTTGACGGACAACCTGGCCACCGGCTGGGCGGGGGCATCGGGCGCTTCCGGGACCGTCGTCGTGCTCGGACTGGGAGCCGTCGGGCTCTGCGCCTACCGCTCCGCCGCGTCGCTCGGCGCCCGGGTTCTCGGCTTCGACCCAGTCGCCGGTCGACGTGCGCGCGTCACCGAGGCGGTGGAGGACCTCGCGCAGGTGATGGAGCTGACCGGCGGCCGCGGCTCCGACATGGTCATCGACTGCGTCGCCAACGACGCCTCCATGGACGCCGCGTTCGGCGCCGTCCGCTCCGGCGGCACCGTCTCCGTCGTCGGCATCCACCCGATGGAGCCCTACCCGCTCAACCTGCTGATGGGCGTCTACCGCTCCCTGACGCTGCGCATGAAGACCGCCCCCGTCCACCAGACCTGGGCCGATCTCGTACCCCTCGTGCAGTCCCGTGCGCTCCCGACCGACGGCATCTTCACCCACTCCTTCGCCCTGTCCGACGCAGCCTCCGCCTACGCCGCCGTCGCGGCCCGCTCGGCCGACTGCATCAAGGTGGTGCTCACCCCATGAGCGGAGTCATCGTCACCGGAGCCGCCTCCGGCATCGGCCGCGCCTGCGCGGAGGTCCTTGCCTCGCAAGGGGTCTCGGTGTCCCTCTGGGACATCGCTCCGTCGGTGATGGAGGTTGCCGGCGGCCTTGGCCAGCACGGCCTGGTCGTCGACTGCTCCGGCACCGACTACGCGTCCCCGGTCTCCGACGCCGCCTCTGCCCTGGGGGGTCTCGACGGCCTCGTGCACGCCGCCGGCCGCGTCGACGTCGCCCCCATCGGCGACCTGACCGCCGAGCGCTGGGACGACGTCCTCGCCCTCAACCTGCGCACCCACGCCCTGCTGACCCAGGCGATGCTCCCCTGGCTCAAGGAGTCGTCCAACGCGTCCGTCGTCGGCATCGCCTCCATCGAGGGCATCCGCGCGAACCCGTACATCCCGTCGTACGTCGCCTCCAAGGCCGGGATGATCGGCCTGACGAAGTCGATGGCCTCCCAGCTCGGCGCCGACGGCATCCGCTGCAACGCCGTCTGCCCCGGCTTCATCATCACCCCGATGATCCAGCCCGCCCTCGACGTCCCCGAGATCAAGGACGAGTTCGAGCAGGCCGCTCCCCTCGGGCGGATGGGTCAGCCACGTGAGGTCGCGGAGTGCGTCGCCTTCCTGATCTCCGACAAGGCCTCGTTCGTGACCGGCATCGAGCTCGTCGTCGACGGCGGCCTCATCTGCAAGCACTGACCCCGCGGGCCTGCCGGACGCCGACCCACCACAGCGCTGTGCTGGCGGCGACGGCGCCCCACCAGATGGCCAGGGTCGCGCCGACGACCGCCGGTGTGCCGTGCTCCCGCAGTGTCGCGGCCACGGCACTCGTGGAGCTCGAACGGGCGATGACGAGCGCGCCCGCGTACCCGGCCAGGGCGTAGGCCACGTGCCAGGCGACCGCAGTGCGCACGAGCGCGCCCCAGCCGGGAAGGGGCCCCACGGTCGCGGGGCGCAGGGAGACCTGCGGACCGTGCAGGCTCGCGAGCCAGCTCTTCAGCAGGGTCGGGCGGTGGTGGAGGTCCAGGTGCATGCCTCCAGGGTGACGATTGCGGGCCAAGCGCACGCCAGAACTGGGGAAAATAGCCCGAAAGCGCTACTCCTGGGCGGCGAGCTGGCCGCAGGCTCCCGCGATCTCGCGGCCCCGGGTGTCGCGGACGGTCGCGTTGACGCCGCCGTCGCGCAGGCGCTTGACGAACTCGCGCTCGGCCTCCTTGGAGGACGCGTCCCACTCGCTGCCGGGTGTGGGGTTGAGCGGGATGAGGTTGACGTGGACGAGCTTGCCCTTGAGCTTCTTCGCGAGCATGTCGGCCCGCCAGGGCTGGTCGTTGACGTCCTTGATGAGGGCGTACTCGATGGACAGGCGGCGTCCGGTCTTGCGGGTGTAGTCGAAGGCGGCCTTGAGCACGTCGCGGACGGGCCAGCGGGTATTGACCGGGACGAGGGTGTCGCGCAGGTCGTCGTCGGGGCAGTGCAGCGAGACGGCGAGCGTGACCTGCAGGCCCTCCTCGGTCAGCTTCTGGATGGCCGGGACGAGCCCGACCGTGGACACGACGATGTTGCGCTGGGACATCCCGAGACCGGCGGGACCGGGGTCGACCAGCCGCCGGACGGCGGCCACCACGCGGTTGTAGTTGGCGAGCGGCTCGCCCATGCCCATGAAGACGACGTTGCTGACGGCCCGTTCGCCGCGGGCCAGCTCGTCGGCGTTGGCGCGGACGACCTGGTCGACGATCTCGGCGGTGGACAGGTTGCGGGTCAGGCCGCCCTGGCCGGTGGCGCAGAACGGGCACGCCATGCCGCACCCCGCCTGGCTCGAGATGCAGACGGTGGTGCGCTCCTTGTAGCGCATGGTCACCGACTCGACGAGGGTCGCGTCGTGACCGCGCCAGAGCGACTTGATGGTCGCGCCGTCGTCGCAGGAGACGTCTCGGACCCGGGTCCAGAGGCTCGGCATGAGGGGCGCCAGCAGCTCCCGGGACGCCGCCGACAACGAGGTCATGTCCTCGAGGGCGGTCCCGGCGAAGTACCCGCGCGACAGCTGCTCGGCGCGGAACGCCTTCTCTCCCAGCGCGACGACGGCCTCACGGCGCTCGTCGACGGTCAGGTCCGCGATGTGCCGGGGCGGGAACGACCGCTTCGGTGCCTCGAAGACCAGGGGAAGGCTCACCCCACCAGGCTACGGGCTGCGAACTTTGCGGGTGCCCACGACGAGATCAGCCTGGGCCACCCACAGAGATCACGGCCGCCATCGCGGCGGCCCGAGGAACTCTGTGGGTGGGCGCGCCGTCTCAGGCGAGAACCGCCCACAGAGTTCGGTACGACGTCAGCCGACGAAGGCGAGAAGCAGCAGCCAGGCGAGGGGTGCGGTCGGCAGCAGCGAGTCGAGGCGGTCCATGATGCCGCCGTGGCCGGGCAGCAGGGTGCCCATGTCCT
>JAODNF010000238.1 GCA_025464915.1 Frankiales bacterium
GTCATCTCCGAGGAGGTCGGCCTCAAGCTCGAGTCGGCCGGCATCGAGCTCCTCGGCCAGGCCCGCAAGGTCACGATCACCAAGGACGAGACCACCATCGTCGAGGGCTCGGGCGACGGCGACCAGATCCAGGGTCGCGTCAACCAGATCCGCGCCGAGATCGAGAAGTCGGACTCCGACTACGACCGCGAGAAGCTCCAGGAGCGCCTCGCCAAGCTGGCCGGTGGCGTCGCCGTCATCAAGGTCGGCGCGGCCACTGAGGTCGAGCTCAAGGAGCGCAAGCACCGCATCGAGGACGCCGTGCGCAACGCGAAGGCGGCCGTCGAGGAGGGCATCGTCGCCGGCGGCGGCGTCGCGCTGCTCCAGGCGTCGACCACGGCCTTCGAGAAGCTCGACCTCGAGGGTGACGAGGCGACCGGTGCCAACATCGTGCGCCTCGCGCTCGAGGCCCCGATCAAGCAGATCGCGCACAACGCCGGGCTCGAGGGCGGCGTCGTCGTGGACAAGGTCCGCAACCTGCCGATCGGTCAGGGCCTCAACGCCGCGACCGGTGAGTACGTCGACATGGTCGCTGCCGGCATCCTCGACCCGGCCAAGGTGACGCGCTCCGCGCTGCAGAACGCCGCGTCCATCGCGGCGCTGTTCCTCACCACCGAGGCGGTCATCGCCGACAAGCCCGAGAAGTCGGCCCCGGCCATGCCGGGTGGCGGCGGCATGGGTGACATGGACTTCTAGGTCCAGCTCCGCAGACGGGCGGTCCTCCTCCGGGGGGCCGCCCGTCGGCGTTCGTCCGGCCTGCTGCGCCGGGCCGCTGGCCGTAGGGTCGAGCCATGTCCTCGGACCTGGAGATCGCGCGGTCCGTCGCGCCGCAGCCCCTCACCGACGTCGCGGCCCGGCTGGGCATCGGTGCCGACGCCCTGATCCCGTGGGGCCGGGACGTGGCGAAGGTCGACCCCGCTCGCGTCACCCGTGGTGCCCCCGGGCGGCTGGTGCTCGTCACGGCGATCAGCCCCACGCCTGCGGGCGAGGGCAAGACCACCACGACCATCGGGCTCGGCGACGCCCTGCGGCAGCGGGGTGTGAGGGCAGCGCTGGCCCTGCGGGAGCCGGCACTCGGTCCGTGCTTCGGGCAGAAGGGCGGCGCCACGGGCGGCGGCCACGCGCAGGTGATCCCGATGGAGCGGATCAACCTCCACCTGACCGGTGACTTCCACGCGATCGCCAGTGCGACCAACCTGCTGGCGGCGCTGATCGACAACTCGATCCACCACGGCAACCCGCTGCGACTCGACCCGCGCCGGATCACCTGGGGGCGGTCGGTCAACGTGAACGACCGGGCGCTGCGCGACGTCGTGGTCGGGCTGGGTGGTCCGGCGAACGGGTACGCCCGGGAGAGCCGCTTCGACATCGACGTCGCCTCCGAGGTGATGGCGGTGCTGTGCCTGGCCACCGACCTGGACGACCTGCAGGTGCGCCTCGGACGGATCGTGGTCGGCTTCGACGTGGACAAGCAGCCGGTGACCGCTGCCGACCTGCAGGCAGTGGGCTCGATGGCCGTCCTGCTGCAGGACGCGCTGCTGCCGAACCTGGTGCAGACACTCGAGGGGACGCCGGCTCTCGTGCACGGCGGGCCGTTCGCCAACATCGCGCACGGCTGCAACTCCGTCATCGCCACGCAGCTCGCCCTCGACACCGCCGACGTCGTCGTCACCGAGGCCGGGTTCGGCGCGGACCTCGGCGCCGAGAAGTTCCTCGACATCAAGAGCCGCCAGGCCGGCCTGAACCCGTCGGCCGCGGTCGTCGTCGCGACGATCCGCGCGGTCAAGATGCACGGCGGCGTGGCCCTCGCCGACCTGGCTGCGGAGGACCTGGCCGCGGTCGAGGCCGGAATGGCCAACGTCGAGCGGCACGTCCGCAACGTGCAGTCGTTCGGGCTGCCGGTCGTCGTCGCCGTGAACGCGTTCACGAGCGACACACCGGCCGAGCTGGCTCGGCTGCAGGAGCTGTGCCGCGAGCGGCTGGGCGTCGACGCCGTGCTCTGCAGCCACTGGGCCGATGGCGGCAAGGGCGCACTGGAGCTGGCGGACAGGGTGCTGGCGCTTCCCGCAGCCGACTTCGCCCCGATCTACGAGCTCGACCTGCCGCTCGCCGACAAGGTCCGGACGATCGCGACGAAGCTCTACGGCGCGGGCGACGTGAGCTTCTCGGGCACGGCGACCAGGGCCCTCGCCGATCTCGAGGCGCTCGGCTTCGGAGGTCTCCCGGTCTGCATGGCCAAGACGCAGTACTCGTTCTCCGCCGACCCCTCGCTGCGTGGTGCGCCGTCCGGCCACACCCTTCCCGTGGTCGACGTGCGGCTGTCCGCCGGCGCCGGGTTCGTGGTGGTGCTCTGCGGCGACATCATGACGCTGCCCGGCCTGCCGCCAGACCCGGCCGCCCACCGCATCGGTCTCGACAGCGACGGCCAGGTCTTCGGTCTGTCCTAGCGCGACCGGAGGTAGGACAGGGCCCGCTGCGCGGCGTGGAAGCCGCCCATGCCGTGGACCCCCGCGCCGGGAGGCGTGGACGCCGAGCAGAGGAAGACCCCGGGACGGATGTCGTACGGCCGCAAGGGCCGCGGTCGGGAGACCAGCTGGCGCAGCTGGTTGCCGCCGCCGGCGATGTCACCACCGACGTTGTTGGCGTTGTAGGCGGCGTAGTCGGCAGGGGACATCACCGACGTCGCCTCGATGACGTCGCGGACGCCGGGAGCGAACCGCTCGACCTGCGCGATGACCGCCTCGGTCGCGTCACCGGTCCAGCCCGCCGGCACGTGCGCGTACGCCCAGACCGGGTGCAGGTCGCCGACGGAGCGCGTCGGGTCGGCGAGGTACTGCTGCGCCAGCAGCACGAAGGGTCGTTCAGGCATGACGCCCCGCGTCACGAGAGCCTCGTTGGCCGCGACCTCGGCGGCCGTCCCGCCGAGGTGCAGCGTCCCGGCCTCGCGGCAGGCCGGCGCCCGCCACGGGATCCCGCCGCGGACGGCCAGGTCGACCTTGAAGACGCCCGGTCCGTAGCGGAAGCGCGGAGCCTCCGTGCCCGAGATCCTCGCCGCAGCAAGGGGTCCGGTGTTGAGCAGGACCACGTCCGCATCGGGCAGCCGGTCCACCTGTACGCCCGTCTCGAGTCGGCCACCGAGCGACGTGAGGAGCGAGGCAAGAGCCCTCGTGATGGCCTGCGAACCGCCCTCGGCCACCGGCCAGCCGTGCCGGTGCGCTGCGGCGACGAGCATCACGCCGACCCCCGCTGTGGCCGGGCGGTTCAGCGGGGTGAAGGCATGGGCAGCGCTCCCGGCGAACAGCGCCTTCGCCTGCTCGGTCCGGAACCGCTTCCAGAGCAGCGTCGCCGGAAGCCCTGCTCGCAGGCCGAACCGAGCCATCAGCAGCGGGTGCTTCGGCAGGCGCACGAGCGGACCGAGGACGTCCGGTGCCAGGTCGTCGAGGACCTCCGCGAGCGGACCGAACGTGCGCCGCCACCTGTCCCCGTCCGCACCGAGCCCCGCGGCGGTGTCGTCGAGGGAGTGCAGCATCACGCCCGCGGTGCCGTCGTCGAGCGGGTGGGCGAGGTCGACAGCAGGCCAGCGCCAGGTGAGGCCGTGCTCTGCCAGCGGCAGCTGCGAGAGGTACGGCGACGCGATCCCGAACGGGTGCACGGCGGAGCAGACGTCGTGGAGCAGCCCGGGGGCGGTGAGCTCAGCCGTCCTCGTACCGCCCCCGATCGTGTCCGCGGCCTCGAGCACGGTGACCGAGATCCCCTGCTGCGCAAGGAGAACAGCGGCGGCCAGCCCGTTGGGACCGGACCCGACGACCACCGCTGTGCTCATGTGCGCATGATGTCCTAGTGCTCCGCCCACTGTCGCCCGCGCAACGCTGGCTGCCGCTGCTCCTCGTCGCGGCGTGCTCAGCGGGTACGGCCACGGCCATCCCGACCCCGAGCCCGACGCCCTCCCCGGTCGCGACGACCGTGGCACCGAGCCCATCGGCGTCCCCCAGGCCGGCGCAGACGCTGGACGGGAACGGCTGCCGCATCCGTCGCCCGCTGCCCTCCGGCTCCGTGGTCTCCGTGATCGGGGACAGCTACACCACGGGTGAGCCGGGCAAGGGCGGTGTCGGCGCGAAGGGGTGGCCGGAGATCCTCGCCCGACGGACCGGGTGGACCGTCTACAAGGACGCGCAGGGAGCGAGC
>JAODNF010000266.1 GCA_025464915.1 Frankiales bacterium
TCGCGGACCGAGACGGCCGAGGCTGCCAGAGCCGACAGGTGCGCCAGCGCCTGCTGCGCAGCGGCGAGCTCGGCGGCCGCCCACTCACCCGGGGCGTCCGGCGGCGCCTGGGTGCCGGACACCTCGGCGGTGCGGGCGACGACGTCGGCCACCACGTCGCGAGCCGCGGCGACCCGCTCGTGACAGACCCTGCGACGGGCGGCGAGCCACTCCTCCACGTCGGCGAACCGCTCGGTGGCGAACAGCTTCTTCAGCAGCGCGACGCGCTCGACCGACGACGACCGGAGGAAGGACGCGAAGTCGCCCTGGGGCAGCAGCACGACCTGGAAGAACTGCTCGGCCGACATCCCGACCAGGTCGAGCACCTCGTCGTCCGCCTCACGCGGGCGCGTCGACAGCACCTGCCAGGCACCGTCGCGCCACTCCGACAGCGAGACCCGGGCCTGCTCGGTGACGACCCCGTCGCCCCGCGTCTTCGCCCGCACGAAGGCGGGCGACCGTGTGATCTGCACGCGCCGCGACCCGAAGGTCGCCTCGAGCGTGACCGACGTCCGCAGCGACGGGGCCGCGTGGTCCGAGCGCAGCCGGCGGGCCTGACCGCGGGGTCCCGGCACCCGGCCGAACAGCGCGAAGCCGATGCCGTCGAGCAGCGTCGTCTTGCCCGCACCGGTCGCCCCGTGGAGCAGGAACAGACCTGACGACGACAGCGCGTCGAGGTCGAGCGACACGGTCTCGGCGAACGGGCCGAAAGCGGTCATCGACAGGGAGTGCGGCCTCACGACACCACCCGCAGGGCCTCGAACGCCTCGGCGAGCAGCGCCTGCTCCCCGGCGGACGCCGGCGTTCCGCGCACGTGGGAGACGAACGTCTGGGCCACCTCCACGTCGGAGCCCCGCACGCGCGAGGCGTAGGTGCCCTCGGCCGCCGTGAGGCCGGCCGGGGCGAACGACAGCACCAGCACGTGCGGGAACCGGGCGGCCAGCCGCTCCATCGCCTGCTCCGGCCGGGCGGCGTCGGTCAGCGTCACCGACAGCCAGTCCTGCGCGACGCCGTCGAGCTCGGTCGACGAGAGCAGTGACGGCAGCGTCCCTCGTACGGAGGACAGCCGGCGCGGCACGGGCGCCGGCACGAACTCGACAGCACCGCCGAGCTCGACGAGCCACGACCCCTTCATCTGGGTCGCCTCGGAGAAGGAGTACGCCAACGGCGACCCCGAGTAGCGCAGGGTCGGGGTCACCACCTGGGCGCCGTGCAAGTGCCCGAGGGCGCCGTAGCCGAACCCGTCGAACAGCGACACCGGCACCCGCGAGACGCCGCCGACGGAGATGTCGCGCTCGGACTCCGACGCCTCGCCGCCGGCCACCCAGCAGTGCGCCAGGACGACCGATCCCGGCGACGCGACGGCCCGCACCCGATCGAGAGCCGCGGTGAGGACGGCGACGTGCGACCCGAAGCCCAGGGAGGACGGCTCCAGGTAGGGGACCGCGAAGAACGGCACACCGTCGACGACGACCGGCACGTCGACCGTGTCGAAGGACGTACGCAGGAAGACGCCCGAGGCGTCGATGAGCGACGACCCGAACCCGAGCCGCCGGGCGCTGTCGTGGTTGCCGCTGATGACGACGACGCGGGCGCCGGCTGACCGCAACCGCGCGAAGGCCGACGAGCAGAGCTCCACCGCCTCCAGCGGGGGCACCGCCCGGTCGTAGACGTCACCGGAGACGCACACGACGTCCACGCGCTCCGAGACGACCGTCGACACCAGGTGGTCCACGAACGCCTCCTGCGCCGACGCCAGCGAGGCGCGGTGCAGGGACCGGCCCAGGTGCCAGTCGGAGGTGTGGAGGAGGCGCACGTCATGACGGTAGGGACCGCTACCGACACCTGAGGGGAGGCACGCGGTGATGTGGACGACCCAGGCTGCTGGGGATGCGGCTCACCGTCGCCGCGGGCGGCGAGGGTGGGACCGGTACGGATGGCGGAGGTGGAGAGATTTGAACTCTCGATGGGCTTGAGACCCAAACCGCATTAGCAGTGCGGCGCCATAGACCGGGCTAGGCGACACCTCCCTGTCCCGAAGGACGCAGACAATCTAGCGGACGGGCGCGAGGTCAGCCGAGGCGATGGGGACTGGCCCGCGCTCGCGTACACTCGACTCATGGGCATTGAGACAACGACGGATGTCATCGTCATCGGCTCCGGCTTCGGGGGCTCCGTCACGGCACTCCGCCTCGCGGAGAAGGGCTACCGCGTCACGGTCCTCGAGGCGGGGCAGCGGTTCACGCAGGACACCCTGCCCAAGAGCTCCTGGGACCTGAAGGCGTTCCTGTGGATGCCGCGGCTCGGCCTCACCGGCATGCAGCGGATCACGATCCTCAAGGACGTCGTCATCCTGTCCGGTGCCGGGGTCGGTGGCGGCAGCCTGGTCTACGCGAACACCCTCTACACGCCGCCGCCGGCGTTCTTCGCCGACCCGCAGTGGTCCGGCATCACGGACTGGGACAGCGAGCTCGCGCCGCACTACGACCAGGCCCAGCGGATGCTCGGCGTCACCGAGAACCCGACCACGACCCCCTCCGACGTCGTCATGCAGAAGGTCGCCGCCGACATGGGCGTGGGCCACACCTACCACCCGACGCCCGTCGGGGTGTTCTTCGGGGAGCCCGGCAAGACCGTGCCGGACCCCTACTTCGGCGGCGCCGGTCCGGACCGCACCGGCTGCATCCAGTGCGGCAACTGCATGATCGGCTGCCGCTTCGGCGCCAAGAACCGGCTCGACACCAACTACCTCTACCTGGCGGAGCGGCTCGGTACGACGGTGGAGCCGCTCACGAGCGCGACCGCCCTCCGGCAGACGGCCCAGGGCTGGGAGGTCGACACGGTCCCGACCGGCAGGAAGGGCCCGGTCACGACGCGGCGCGCGAGCCAGGTGGTACTCGCCGCCGGCACCCTCGGCACCCAGAAGCTGCTGCACGACATGCGCGACACCGGCGTGCTGCCCCACGTCTCGCGGGCGCTCGGCACGCAGACCCGCACCAACTCCGAGGCCCTCCTCGGCGCCCAGAGCCCGAAGGTGCCTGACCACCCGTTCAACGAGGGCATTGCCATCACGAGCAGCTTCCACCCCGACGACGTGACGCACGTCGAGCCGGTCCGCTACGGCAAGGGGTCCAACGCGATGGGCCTGCTGAGCACGATCCTGGTCGACGGCGGTGGTCGCGTTCCGCGTCCCCTCCGGTTCCTCGCGCAGATCCTCCGGCACCCCTACGTCTTCGCCCGGAGCCTGAGCGTCCGGAACTGGTCGGAGAAGACGATCATCGTGCTGGTCATGCAGACGCTCGACAACAGCATCACCGTTCGGCGGACCAGGCGGGGCAAGCTCACCAGCGGCCAGGGGCACGGCGCCCCGAACCCGACGTGGATCCCGGTCGCGCACGAGGCGACCCGCCGCATCGCCGACGAGATCGGCGGCTTCCCCGGCGGCACGGTCGGGGACCTGGCGAACGTCCCGATGACCGCCCACATCATCGGCGGCTGCGTCATCAGCGAGGGCCCCGAGACCGGCGTGATCGACGCCTACCACAGGGTC
The DNA here is from genome assembly GCA_025464915.1 of Frankiales bacterium. Classification (GTDB taxonomy): domain Bacteria; phylum Actinomycetota; class Actinomycetes; order Mycobacteriales; family SCTD01; genus RYN-111. Next base: position 3,590 of record JAODNF010000266.1, read on the forward strand.
CACGGCTACCCGACCCTGCACGTGGTGGACGGGGCGGCGATCAGCGCCAACCTCGGCGTCAACCCGAGCCTCACGATCACCGCGCAGGCCGAGCGGGCGATGAGCCTGTGGCCCAACCACGGGGAGCCCGACCCGCGCCCGCAGCAGGGCCGGCCCTACGAGCGGATCGCCCCCGTCGTACCGAGGAGCCCCGCGGTGCCGAGCTCCGCCCCGGGCGCTCTACGCGGCTAGCTTCTCCCGGACGGGCGGCTTCGCCACCACCGTCGCGGCCACGCGTCCCGAGAAGCGGACCCCGCACAGCTGCAGGGCCACCGCGACGACGGCCAGGCCGGCGACGGCGTCCAAGACGTAGTGGTTGGCCGTCGCGACGACGACCAGCGTCGTGCCGATCGGGTAGAGCCAGGCGAGGTAGCGCCAGCGGCTGGTGAGCGCGGTGCACACCGCGACCGCGCACCACACCGCCCAGCCGACGTGCAGGGACGGCATGGCGGCGATCTCGTTGACGAGCCCGGAGACGCCGTGCCCGTTGACGGCCCACGCGACCGGGTGGTCGAAGACGGTGTCGATGGTGCCCGCCACCATGAACCGCGGCGGGGACAGCGGCCAGGTGGCGTAGACGACGAGGGCCGCCGCGGTGGCGATGACGATCGCGCTCCGCAGCGGCGCATAGACGTGCTGGTGCCGCTTGAACAACCAGGCGAGCACGAGCGGCGTGATGATGAAGTGCAGCGTCGCGTAGTAGTAGCTCGCGGGGACCTCGAGCCAGGTCTTGCCGGTGATGAACCTGTTGAGGCTCAGCTCGTGGTAGATGCCGAAGACCTTCTCGAGGTGGATGACCTCGAGCGCGTGCAGGTCCGCCGTGCTGCGGTGTCCGGGGGTGTAGAGACGGACCACGGCGTAAAGCCCGTAGCCGATGCCGATGGAGATGACCTCGAAGAACCAGGGCAGGCGTCGCCACGACAACCGCGATGCGAGGACATCCATCCGGTCCTCCTCCCCCTCGTGCTCACTCCGGGTTACCCCGGAGGTTGCCACCGACAACCTCCCGCGCGCTACTGACATTCCCTTTTCGGCACTGCCGCTCAGGGCCGCACGACCAGGCGCGCGACGACAGCGTCGTGGTCAGACCGGGGCAGATCGTGCACCGAGGTCGACCTGACCCCGAGGCGGGAGTCGACCAGGACGTGGTCGAGGCCGAGCAGCAGCACGGTCCCCGGCTGTCGCCCCCACGTGCGGACCCAGCCCGATCCGGCCTGCTCGCCGGCGTCGCGGAAGCGGCTGCCCTCGAGGTCGCGGATCAGGCTGTTGTCGACCGTCGCGTTGAAGTCGCCCAGCACGATCGTGGGTAGGTGCCGGGGCAGCGCCGGGACCTGCTTCTTGAGCACCGAGACGTCCCGTTTGTACGTCCCGCGCTCGACCGCCACCGGCGGGGCAGCGTGCACGACCCGCACGAGCAGGTCCCCGGAGGGCGCGTGCACGATCGCGCCCGGCGAGGAGAAGCGGGTCGCCCACTCGGGCTGGGCCGAGATCGGGTACCGCGACCACAGGCCCGAGCCGTCCGGACCGTCCTGCGGGTCGGGAGTGCCCGTGAAGTAGGGCAGGTCGTTCATCAGCCCCGCGCCGCGCAGCGCCTCGACGGCTCTCGTCGTGAGCTCCTCGGTCGCGAGCACGTCCACGTGCTGCGCCTTCACGAGCCGCACGAGGGCGAACGGGTCGGCCTCCCCGTACCGGAGGTTGGCGGTCATGACGGTGAGGGGGCTACCCCTGCCGGGGTCGTCGGAGACGAACTGCGGGACGGCCCAGAGGACGTTGAGACCGGCGAGCACCGCAGCCAGCGCCGTCATCGCCCGGTGGCGCAGGACTGCGTGGGCCACGAACAAGATGACGAGCGGGACGGCGAGGAACGGCACGGTCACGGCGATGAGCACGAAAGGCATGACCTCGTGGTCACCGACGAGGCGCACCAGGGTCGGGAGGCCCGCCAGCACCGTGATGACCGCGAGCACCACGTTCGCGGCGCGTCTCATGCCTGCCATCCTGTCTCATGTGCTGCGCCACTCCTCGACCGTCACCGACGACGACATCCGGCCCCTGACCCAGGAGGTCGACCCGACGGCTCCGGGCTACGGCAACCACCTGAGCTTCGACGCGATCCTGCGCCGCTGCGGCCTCGCGTGGACGGTGTTCCTGAACAGCCTCGACGGGTTCGGGGCGGGCGTGATCGTCCCCCGGGTGTCGGTCGACTACCTCAGCGAGGTCGACCGTGGCTCGCTGGACATCGACGTCGCGGTCACCAAGGTCGGCACCAGCTCGTTCACGATCCTGTGCGCGGTGACCCAGGACGGCCGGCCGTGCGCCAACGTGGACGTGGTGCTCGTCAGCTTCGACTACGACGGCCGGTCGACGAGGCCGCTGACCGCCGGGCAGCGCGCGCAGCTCGAGGCGCACGTCGCAGACTAGAACGCGTTACAGTTTCGCGGTGAGCACAGTCGACCCGCGGGTCTGGCGCATCGGCACGGTGACCGTGCTCGGGACCGTCATGTCCGTGCTCGACACGACGATCGTCAACGTCGCCCTCGAACCCCTCGGCGTCGCGCTCCACACGACGACCGGCTCCATCGCGTGGGTCGTCACGGCGTACCTGCTCGCGATCGCGGCCGTCTCCCCGATCGCCGGTTGGGCGGGGCGTCGCTGGGGCACTCGCACCGTCTACCTGTGGTCGCTCGTGCTGTTCACCGCCGGCTCGCTCGCGTGCGGTCTGGCGTGGGACGTCGGCTCGCTGGTCGTGGCCCGCGTCCTGCAGGGCGCCGGCGGGGCGCTGCTGATGCCCGTCGGCCAGACGATCATCATCACGGCAGCCGGTCGCGAGAACCTCGGACGGGTCATGGGCACCCTCGGCGTGCCGACCGTGCTGGCCCCCGTCGTCGGGCCGACCCTGGGCGGCTGGCTGCTCGAGGTGTTCTCCTGGCGCGCGATCTTCCTCATCAACCTGCCGATCGGCGTCCTCGCGATGGTGCTCGCCGTGCGGATGCTTCCCCGCGACGACGGCCAGCCCACCTTCCGCCTCGACGTGCTCGGGCTGGCGCTGGGATCGGTCGGGCTCGCCTCGCTGACCTACGGGCTGTCCGAGCCGGCCGGGTCGAACCCGACCATCCTGCGGACCGGTGTCATCGTCCCGGTGCTCGTCGGTGTCGGCGTGCTCGTCGTGTTCGTCCGGCACGCCCTGGCCCGCGAGCACCCGCTTCTCGACCTGCGGCTCTTCACCGACCGCACCTTCTCGCTGTCGTCGGTGAGCGTCCTCATCAACGGGATGACCAGCCTCGGCGGGCTGATCCTGCTGCCGTTCTACCTGCAGCACGTCCGGCACGAGTCCGCGACGACGACCGGTCTGCTGGTCGCGCCCACCGCTCTCGGCGTGGTGGTCCTGATGCGGCGGTCGGGGACCCTCACGGACCGGTACGGCGGTGGGCGCATCGCCACGATCGGCACCGTGGCCGTGGCGTGCTCGACGCTGCCGCTGGCGTTCATCACCGACGACACCTCGTACTGGTACATCTGCACCGCCATGTTCTTCCGCGGCGTCGGCACCGCGCTGTGCGGGATGCCGCTCATGGCGGCGGCACTGCGCACGATCCACCCGGCGAAGAACGGCGACGCGACGACCCAGCTGTTCGTGCTGCAGCGGGTCGGCGGCGCCCTCGGGACGGCGCTGTTCATCGTCGTCCTGACCCGCTCCGGCAGCTTCGGCACCAGCTATGCCGTCGTCACCGCCCTCACCGCCCTGTCCGTCCTGCCGATCCTCGCGCTGACCGCGAGCGAGAAGCGGACCAGGAGCCATACCGACCCGATGCTGCTCGCCGAGCCGATCGACTGAAGAGGAACGCCATGCGCTACGAGAACAAGGTCTGCTTCGTCACGGGCGCCGCCCGCGGTCAGGGGCGTGCAGAGGCGCTCCGGTTCGCGCAGGAGGGCGCCGACGTCGCGATCCTCGACATCTGCGCGGACTTCCCCACGACCGGCTACCCGGGACCGACGGAGGACGACCTCGCGGAGACCGTCGCGCTGGTGGAGAAGGAGGGCCGGCGGTGCCTGTCCTTCGTCGCCGACACCCGCGACCTGGCCGCGATGCAGTCCGCCACCGACACGATCGTCGCGGAGCTCGGAGGCCTCGACGTGGTCGTCGCGAACGCGGGCATCTGCAGCGGCAGCTCTTTCGTGGACATCAGCCCGGAACAGTGGGAGGCGACGATGTCGGTCAACGCGACCGGCACCTTCAACACCCTCAAGACGACCGTCCCGGTGCTGATCGAGCAGGGCCGTGGTGGCGCGGTGGTCGTGGTCTCGTCCGTCGCGGGCCTGCGCGGGCTGCCGTTCCTCGCCGACTACTCGGCGTCCAAGCATGCCATCACCGGCCTCGCGAAGTCCGTGGCCAACGAGGTCGCCCAGCACCGCATCCGGGTGAACACGATCCACCCCGCGTCCGTGCCGACCGGCATGACGACCCCGGAGCTGTTCCCGCTCGTGGCCGGCGCCGCGCACACCCTCGGGCCGATCTTCATGAACGCGCTGCCGATCACGACGACCCCCGCGGAGCACATCGCCGCCGCGGTCGCGTGGATCTGCTCCGACGAGGCCGCGGAGTTCACCGGCATCCAGCTGCCCCTGGACATGGGCACGCTGCTGCGCTGATCGACGGCTAGCGGATCCGGCCGCTCTCGAGGGTCTCGAGCTGGTCGGCCCGGCGCTGCGCGTCAAGAGCGGCGAGGTGGTCCGGGTCGCCGGTGCTGCCGAACTCGCGGCAGGCGGCGGACCACTCGACGTACGCGGTCTTGGCCGTCGCCTGGTCCCAGTAGTCCTCCTCGCGCTTGAACAGCCCGTTGCCGCCGTAGGTCAGGACGGTGAGGCCGGCGAAGTCGATCGGCGCCCGCTCGGGGTCCGGGTGGAAGTAGCGGTTCCACATGTCGAAGACGACTCGGTCGCCCGCGACGATGTACCAGTTGAGGACGGCATGGACGTCGTAGGACACCGCCATCAGCTCGGTGATCCAGGTGCGCACCGCCTCCTTGCCGGCCATCGTGCCCAGCTGGCGCTCGACGTAGTCGACGTCGTCGGTGAAGTGGTCCGCCCAGGCCGACCAGTCCTCGTTCGTCGAGCCGGTGGTCCAGAAGGCCTTGAAGGCATCGACCACCTCGTTGTCGGGGTAGGTCACGCGATCTCCTTCAGGGCGGCGGCGTCCTGGACCGACGGGACCCACTGGCCGGCCCGCACATTGGCCCGGACCTGCTCGGCACTGGTCGCACCGGCGATGACCGAGGACACCGCCGGACGGGCGGCGAGACCGCCCATGGCCACGTCGAGCAAGGTGATGCCGCGTTCGTCGGCGAAGGCCGTCAGCCGATCGACCTTGTCCCAGTCGCGGTCACTGACCTGCATGCCCCACATCTTCAGGCGGCTGCCCTCGGGGTGCTGCTGGCCGCGGGCGTACTTGCCGGTGAGCAGCCCCGACGCGAGGGGGAAGAACGGCAGCAGGCCGATGCCGTACTCCTGGAGTGCCGGCACGAGCTCGGACTCGACCCTCGTCTTCAACAGGCTGTACTCGTTCTGCGCGCTGACGAAGCGCTCGAGGCCGCGGGTCCGTGCGGTCCACTCGGCGTGCGCGGTCTCGAAACCGCTGAGGTTCGAGTGCCCGACGTAGCGGACCTTGCCCTCGTGCACCAGGTCGTCGAGCGCCGAGAGGGTCTCCTCGATCGGCGTCTGCGGATCGGGACGGTGCAGCTGGTAGAGGTCGATCCAGTCGGTCTGCAGCCGCGTGAGGGAGGCCTCGACGGCCCGCTTCACGTAGCGTCGCGACCCGCGGGCGCCCCAGTCGGCCCCGTTGTCGTTGCCGAGGCGCGTCACGTCGCTGCCGAACTTGGTGGCCAGCACGACGTCGTCGCGGCGGCCCTTCAGCAGCGACCCGAGGCGGGCCTCGGACTGGCCGTAGGAGTCGGCCGTGTCGATCAGGGTGATGCCCTCGTCGAGTGCCGCGTCGAGCACCTCACGACAGCCGTCGTCGTCCAGCTTCATCCCGAAGTTGTTGGTCCCCAGACCGACGACGCTGACGACGAGCCCGGACGTGCCGAGGCGGCGGTGCTCCATGGACTGGAACGTACCGCCGCCTCGGAAACGACGAGCTGCGAGCTAGATGCGCGCGCCGCGACCGTGGTGCGT
>JAODNF010000269.1 GCA_025464915.1 Frankiales bacterium
CACCGCTCGCCGCGCAGCAGGGCGAGAGCCGCTTCCCTCGTCGCGACCTCGACGGCCGCGACGCTCGGCGCCGACGCGATGGTGCGTCCGACCGAGAGCAGCGTGGTGAACCGGTCGAACACCGAGACGGTGTCCTGGACCTCGCCCGTCTCGTGCGCGTCGTGCACCTCCAGCCCGCGGACGGCGGCTCGTGCCAGCTCCAGCTGACCGCGCTCGCCGCCGCGGGCGACGGCGAGCTCGCCCTGCTCCTGCCGGGTGAGAGCGGCCTCATAGGTCGCTCCCTGTGCCAAGGCGACCTCGAGGCTCCGTGCCAGCTGCCGGTCGGCGAGCCGGTCACGACCCCGCAGCGCGGCGACCAGGCCCGCTTCGCGGAGCGCGTGCGGGCGCTGGTTGGCATAGCTCGCTGCCCAGAACCTCGCCACGCGCACAGCTCGACGCGCCACCCGGACCCGGCGACGCCGCTCGGCGGCGTTGCGCGCCGGTGACTCCTCGGCGAGCCGTCGCAGGACCGTGGCCCGCCACGGCGCCACCGGGGCGACGTACTCCTGGCGCAGTCCGGCCTTGCGCACCGTCGCGGCTGCGTCGTCGAGATGACGGAGCGCGAGGTCGAGGTCGTCGGACGCCAGGGCGTGCAGGCCCGCGGCCAGCAGCAGCTCGGTGCGGGTGCTCGCGTCCTCGCCGCCCCTCGCGAGCTCGCGCTCGAGAAGGCGGCCGTCGACACGCCCGCCGAGGGACCGGGTCCAGACGGACAGGGCGACACCCGCCGACGTGGTGTCGCCGATGGCGCTGGCGGTGGCGTGGACGTCACGCGCCATTCGGACCGCCTCGGGGAGCTCGCCCTTGCGGTGCAGGCACATCGCGAGGTTCCAGCCGGCGGTGTTGCTCTCCCACTTGTCGCCCGTGGCCTCGAGCAGGCGCAGTGCCTCGCGGCAGGCCTCCTCGCCCTCCTCGAAGCGGGAGGCGGCGTAGAGGGCGACACCGGCGAACCCGCGGCTCTGTCCCTGGCCCCAGACGTCACCCAGCTGCTCCCGCACCTCGAGCGACCGCTCGGCGTACCGGAGGGCGCGCGCGAACCAGGGGAGCATGGTCATGACGGGTGCGTGCTCGGACCACGCCTGTCCGAGCTCGAGGGACGGGGGATAGCGCTCCGCGAGGTTCAGGCCGCGTAGGTGCGCCCAGCCGCACGGCACCTTGCCGCTGTGGAACCAGTAGAGGTAGGCGAGCCGGCTGTAGAGGCGCATGGCCAGCGTGCTGGCCTCGTCGGGCTGACGACGGCCGGTCGCGATGCGCGGGAGCAGCGTGTGGCCGGTCTGGACGAGCAGCTCCCACAGCAGCCAGATCGCCTGCAGGACAGGGCTTCTCGGTACCCGGCGTCCCAGGCCGCGCATGGCTCCCTCGAGGTGCAGGCGAGCGGTCGTGACGTCGCCCTGCTTGAAGGCGAGGTCGCCGAGCTTGCCCTCCAGGGCGGCTGCGTGCAGCTGGTCCTCGACGAGCGAGTGCGCCAGGAGCAGCTGCTCCTCGGCCTCCCGGTAGACGCCCTGCAGGATCAGGACGTCACCGAGCCCCTCGGCGACCCGCACCCTGGTCTCGTCCTCGCTGACCCCGCGGGCCGCCATCCGGTAGTGGGCGACGGCCGACTCGAGGCCGTGCTGGGCGCGGGCCAGCTCCGCGGCCCGGAGGGCGTAGGGCAGCGCCGCCTCGTGCCGGCCGGCCGCGTCCAGGTGGTAGGCGAGGTCGAACACGCCGGCGTCGTCGCCGCCGGCCTTGAGCAGCGCGCTCGCGGCGAAGCTGTGCAGCATCCCGCGGGCCTCGCCGCCGAGGCGGTCGAGCAGCGCTTCACGGATCTTGTCGTGGGAGAAGCTGCAGCGCCCGGTGCGCTCATCGATCCAGAGCAGGCGTCGACGGCGGGCGTCGTCGAGGATGGCTGTCGCCTGCTCAGGGTTGCCGACGAGCGAGACCGCGAGCTGGACGTCGAACTCCTTGCCGAGGACCGCTCCGGCCGACAGCAGACGCAGGCTCTCGGCGGACAGCAGCTCGAGCCGGCGTACGAGGAACGCCGCCGAACGGCGCGCCGTCTGCACGTCCTGCAGGGCGGACTCGTCGACCACCCACCCGTCGTCGTCGGGTTGAAGCGCACCGGACTCCACCAGTCCGCGCAGCACGGCGGCGCCCATGAAGGGGCTGCCGTCTGCGAGCCGCACGACCGTCTGCACGGCACTGAGCGGGAGCGGCCCCGCCATGGACTCGGCCAGGTGCGCCATCGCCTGGGGCGGGAGCGTGCCGAGCTGGACCGGCACCGCCTGCGTGAGAGCGCGCAGCGGGTGGTCGGCGGCCACCTCCTCGGAGCGGAACGCAGCGATGACGCCGAGGTGGCGTGGCGGGGTGCCGCTGCCGAACACCTCCGACAGCAGCCGCACGGTCAAGCCGTCGGCCCACTGGCAGTCGTCGAGGACGATGACGACGGGCGTGGCCGCACTGGCCACTGAGGTCAGCAGCAGCTGCAGCGCGGCGAGGCTGCGCTGCTCACCGAACTGCTCCGGGCCGCCGTCGTCCTCGGCGGCGGGACCGAGGACCGCCGCCAGCGCCGGCAGCGCGCGCACGGCCGTCGACGACGCCTCGCCCATCCGCTCTCGCAAGCTGTCGTCGTGGGTGTGCTCGACCAGGTCCTGGGCCACGCCGTGCAGCAGGGTGAACGGTCGTTGCGCCGCCTGCGCCACGCCCTGCCCGTGCAGGAACACCGCCCCGGAACCGCCGGCCTGCAGCGTGAGCTCGGTGAGCAGCCGGCTCTTCCCGCCGCCCGAGTCGGCCTCGAGGAGCACCAGGCCGCCACCGCCGGCCACCACGTCCTCGACGAGGGCCTGCAGGGTGGCGAGCTCGGCATCGCGTCCGACGAAGGCCGGGTCCGTGAGGCTGTGCCGCTGGTCGGACCGGCCCACGACCAGGCGAGGGTCGAGGTCCCCGGCGCGGACCGCCTGCAGGAGAGCCTCGAGGTCGGACGTGAGGGCGGCAGCCGACTGGTAGCGCTCGGCAGGCTCCTTGCGCAGCAAGCGTTGCAGAACCGCGTCGAGCGCCCGCGGCACGTGCACACCCAGGTCGTGCAGCTCGGGCACCGGCGTCGACAGGTGCTGCCGGAGCATGTCGCCGACGGTCGGCCCGAGGAACGGCGGGCGTCCGGCCAGGCACTCGAACAGCAGCACGCCGACCGCGTAGAGGTCGGACCGCTCGTCGGCCGGGGCGGCGAGCAGACCCGCGGACTCCGGCGCGAGGTACCGGACGGTGCCCACCAGCTCGTCGCGGATGGACTCGTCGAGCCACGGGCTGCGGGCGAAGCCGAAGTCGATCAGGGTGACGCTGCCGACCGGGTCGCCCTCGACGATCACGTTCGCCGGCTTCACGTCCCGGTGGCAGACACCGGCGGCGTGCGCGACCTCCAGGGCGCTGGACAGCGAGACACCGATGAGCAGCACGTCGGCCAGCGCAAGGGGCCCCGCCTGCAGCCGGGCCTCGAGCGTTGCGCCGGGGACGTACTGCTGCACGAGGTAGAGCACGCCGTCCGCGCTGCCGGCGTCGTGCAGGCCGGTGAGGCCGGTGCTCTCGAGCTGGCGCAGCACCTGGGTCTCGTGCTCGAAGCGCAGCCGTGCCGTCGGGGAGATGGCGGTCGGGTCGATGGTCTTGACCACGACGTCGAGACCGGTGGCCGCGTCGAGCGCGGACCAGGTCTCCACGCCGTTGCCGCGCTTCAGGCAGGCGCCCAGGAGGTATCGCGCGGCGAAGGGGCCGGTCGCGGCGTCCATGCACTCCTGCCTGGTCACTCAGGCGAGGCTGGGTCCCCGCACCCCTCCCACGGTGGTCGAGGGAGGCCGTGTCCGACATAGCCACTTCGTGCTGATCCCCTCAGCACTGACAGTGACGGGTGGGCTAGGACAGACCCGTGCGGATCAGGCGATCTCGGGCACGAGCACGCGGGTCGGCGCGGTCCGTGCACTCCCGATGCCGAGCGACAGGCCGGCGGCGACCATGCACAGCGCGCCGGCGCCGTACCAGGCCAGGTCGTAGCTGCCGAGGCTCGTGCGGATGGCTCCGGCGACCGTCGCCGCGACGGCCGCTCCGATCTGGTGGCTCGCGAACACCCAGCCGAACACCAGCGTCCCCTGGTCGCCGTAGACCTGACGGCAGAGGGTCACGGTGGGCGGGACCGTCGCCACCCAGTCGAGCCCGTAGAACAGGACGAACACCAGCATGTGCGGGTGCAGCGAGCTCGCGAACAGGCTGGGGAGCACGAACAGGCTCAGCCCACGCAGGCTGTAGTACCACCAGAGCAGCTTCGCGCTGTCGACGCGATCGGTGAGGTACCCCGACCCGATGGTCCCGACGATGTCGAAGATGCCGACGAGCGCGAGCAGGCTCGCTGCCGTGGTCGACGGCAGGCCGTGGTCGTGCGCAGCCGGGATGAAGTGCGTGCCGACGAGGCCGTTGGTGCTCGCGCCGCAGATGAAGAACCCGCCCGCGAGCAACCAGAACGGCCTGGTCCGTGAAGCACCTCGAAGCGCTCCGATCGCCTGCTTGGCAGGCGATCCGGTGCGGACGAAGGGCGGTGGCTCCTCGGTCGCGCCGTACGGGAGCAGACCGACGTCGGCGGGGCGCTCGCGTACGGCAAGGACGACGAGAGGTACGACGGCAAGGGCCGCGAGCGACACGGTCCAGGCAGCTGTGCGCCAGCCGTGGGAATCGACGAGGGCGGCGAGCAGCGGGAGGAAGACCAGCTGGCCGGTGGCTCCCGCCGCGGTGAGGATCCCGGTGACCAGACCGCGCTGGGTGTGGAACCAGCGGTTCGCGATGGTCGCGGCGAACACCAGTGCCATCGAGCCGGTCCCGAGCCCGACGAGCACGCCCCAGCACAGGACGAGCTGCCAGGGCTGGGTCATGTGCGTCGTGAGGGCCGAGCCGGCTGAGACCAGCACGAGCGCGACCGCGACCACCCGCCGGATGCCGAAGCGCTCCATGAGGGCGGCGGCGAACGGCGCCGTGACCCCGTAGAGCAGCAGGTTGACGCTGACGGCCAGGGAGATGGTGCCGCGGTCCCAGCCGAACTCGTTCTGGAGCGGGACGATGAGGACCCCCGGGGTGGCCCGGAAGCCGGCGGCTCCGACGATCGCGACGAAGGCGACGGCAGCGACGACCCACGCGCGGTGGACGCGGGTCATCTGGCGAACACGAGGCAGGTGCTCTTGGCGGTGGCGACGACCTTGCCGTCCGCAGTCCTGACGTCGCCCTCCGAGAAGGCTGCGCGACGGCCGCGGCGGGTCACCCACCCGCGGGCGGTGAGCAGCCCGCTGGCGCTGGTGACGGGGCGCAGGTAGGAGACGCCGATGTCGAGGCTGGTGTAACCGACGCCCTTGTCCAGGGTGCTGTGCACGGCGCAGGCCGTGACGCTGTCCAGCAGGGTGCAGACCAGTCCGCCGTGCACGACGCCGATCGGGTTGTAGGCCGACTCGTCTGGCAGGCAGGTGAACTCCACCTCGCCGTCCTTGACGCTGCTGACGCCGAACTCCATCAGGCCCCCGATGGGCGCTCCGGGGATGCGCCGCTCCGCGACGGCGGTGAGGAACTCCAGCCCGCTGAGGTCCGCGGCCATCGCCGCGGTCTGCATCGGGTCGTACCAGGTCACGGTCTTGCTGCGCGGCTCACCCCAGGACTCCATGGCCGGAACCGTAGACGTGGCTGACTTCGTTGTCCATACTCAGGTGATGGCCCGCACGTGCTCCATTGCCCGCGCCCTCGCACTGGTGGGGGAGCGGTGGGCGCTGCTCGTCGTCCGGGAGGTCTCCCTCGGCGTCCGGCGCTTCGCCGAGATCCAGGTGGCCACCGGCGCGCCGCCGGCCGTGCTGTCCGCCCGGCTGCGCGACCTGGTGGCCGCCGGCGTGCTCGAGACCCGGCCCTACCAGGAGCCCGGCTCCCGGGCCCGGGAGGAGTACGTCCTGACGCCCGTGGGTCGCTCGTTGCAGCCGGTCCTGACGGCGCTCAAGGACTGGGGCGACGCGCACCTGTGCGACGAGCGCGGCATCCCGGTCGTCACCCGCCACGTCGACTGCGGCGCGCCGGTCCACGCCGAGCTGGTGTGCGAGAGCGGTCATCGCGTGGGGGCTCGCGAGCTGCGTGCGGAGCCGCGCTGGCCCTGAGGGCAGTCCTGAGACGTTGTCATGACTGGCTATGGGGCGCAGTGTGAGCGATCCGTCACGATGGGCTCACCTTCCCGTCCCGATTGAGGATGCTTTGGCGTCACCTGACCAGACTGCGAGCCCGGCACTCGACGATGCCGGGCGTGGAGTGCTGCTCGTGGTCGAGGACGATCCCGACCACGCCTTCCTCGTCCGTCGCCAGCTGCGCGAGCGCCTGCTGCCCGAGCTCGACATCGTGCAGCTGGACACGGCGGCCGCGGCGACCGCGCGGCTCCGCGCCGGAGACGTCCGGTGCGTGGTGCTCGACCTGTCCCTGCCCGACGCCAAGGGGCTGGAGGCGGTCCGCCTCGTCCGGGCGGCGGCCCCGGGTGTGCCCGTGGTCGTGCTGACCGGCCTCGACAGCGACGAGGTCGGCCGGCAGGCGGTCGAGCTCGGCGCGCAGGACTACCTGGTGAAGGGCCAGCACGGTGCCGACGCCCTGTCCCGTTCGGTGGTGTTCGCGCTCGAGCGGGCCAAGCGCCAGGCCGCGGAGCAGCGCTCCGCGCGCGTGGCGGAGCAGCTGCAGCTCGTCCTCGAGGCCTCCGCCGACGGGATCTGCCTGGTCGACGCCGGCGGCCGGCTCAGCTTCGTCAACCGGGCCGCGGCGGTGCTCCTCGGCGTACCTCCGGATGTGCTGAGCGGCCAGTCGTTGCACGACTTCCACCGGTGCCCCACCTCCGACTGCTCGCTCTCCGCGCAGTTGCGCTCGGGTGTGGAGGTGGACGCCGGTGAGCAGGGCTTCCGGTCGGCGGCGGGCGAGGACCTCGTGCTCGTCCTGCGCACGAGGCCCATGCACCAGGGCACCGTGGTCAACCTCACGGACGTCACCGCCCGACGGCGCGCCCAGGACGCTCTGGTCGAGCGCGAGGCGCAGCTCGTCGACGCGCAGCGGCTCGCTCGGTTGGGCAGCTGGGACTGGGACCTCGTGACGGACGAGGTCCTCTGGTCGGAGGAGATGTACCGCGTCACGGGCCTGTCGGCGTCGGAGGTGCCGCTCGACGGCCGGGCCTTCGTGGCGTACTCGGACCTCGTGCCCGTGGCCGAGCGCGGCGAGCTGCGCGCCTTGTTCGCCGGAAGGCCGCCGGGAGGTCCGACCGTGGAGGTCGTGCACCGGATCGATCGTCCCGACGGTGAGAGGCGCTGGGTCCAGTGCCGCGCCACCGTGAGCGAGGCGCTCGTGCCCGGGATCGACGGTGCGCCCCTGCGCATCGTCGGCACCGTCCAGGACATCACCGAGCAGAAGGTCGCCGAGGACGCGCTCGCCCACCAGGCCCTGCACGACGACCTCACCGGCCTGCCCAACCGCGCCCTGCTGCTGGACCGCCTGGGACGCGCGCTCGAGGACCCGCGGCGCGGCGTCGTCGCGGTCGTCTTCATGGACCTCGACCGCTTCAAGTGGGTGAACGACAGCATCGGCCACTCGGCAGGCGACGATCTGCTGGTAGGCGTCGCCGAGCGGCTCGGGTCGGTCATGAGGGCCTCGGACACGCTCGCGAGGTTCGGCGGCGACGAGTTCGTGCTGATCTGCGACCGGCTCACGGACGAGCGGCAGCTGTTCGAGGTGGTGGCCCGGCTGACAGCCGCCCTGGAGGCCCCCATCTCCGTGAACGGCCGCGAGGTCGTCGTGACGGCCAGCATGGGTCTGGCGGTGGCGGAGGTCGCCCAGCGCGTCGAGCCCGAGGTCCTGATCCGCGACGCGGACACCGCCATGTACCGGGCCAAGGACAACGGCCGTGCGCGGTGCGAGATCTTCGACGAGGCGATGCGTGCGCGGGCGTCGGAGCGGATGGAGGTCCAGGTCGACCTGCGGCTCGCCATCGAGCGCGGCGAGATCACGCCGTGGTTCCAGCCCGTGGTCGACGTGCGGACCGGGCACGTCGTCGGCTGCGAGGCCCTGGCCCGCTGGGAGCACCCGGTGAAGGGCCTGCTCTCGCCCGACGCGTTCATCCCGCACGCCGAGGAGACCGGCGCGATCGTGCCGCTCGGCAGCGCGCTGCTGCTCGAGTCCTGCCGTCAGGTGCAGGCCTGGAACCAGGCCCGGCCCGCGCACGAGGCGCTGACGGTCGCGGTCAACGTCTCGTCCCGCCAGCTCGGCTCCCCGGAGCTCGTCGCCACGGTCCGCGACGCTCTGAGGACCACCGGGCTGCCGGCGCGCCTGCTGTGCCTCGAGGTCACCGAGAGCGTGGTCATGCAGGACGTCGTCATGAGCGGCGCGGTGCTCGGGCAGCTGCGGGAGCTCGGGGTGCGTACGGCCGTCGACGACTTCGGCACCGGGTTCTCCTCGCTCGCCTACCTGCTGAGCCTCCCGGTCGACCTGCTCAAGATCGACCGGTCCTTCGTCCGGGCCCTCGACCCCGAGTCCGGGCCGGCGGTCGCCATCGTGCGGGCCATCGCAGCGCTCGCCGACGCCCTCGGCCTGCGGGTCCTCGCGGAGGGGGTGGAGACGGTCGAGCAGCTCGCCGAGCTCGACGGCCTCGGCGTCCAGCACGGTCAGGGCTTCCTCTGGGGGCGCCCCGTCCCGGCGGCGGAGGCGACCTGGGCAGCGACCTGGAGCGCCCCCGCCCTTCCTCGAGCCCGAGTCAGTCCCGACGTCCCGGTGGTGGTGCCGTGAACAACACGCCCGACACGTTCCTGGTCACGACCCAGCTGATCGAGCTGGCGATCGTGCTGTGCGCGGTCCTGGTGCTGGTGCGCCGATGGGTCGAGCACCGCGCCCGGGCCACGGGCTGGGCCCTCGCCATGTTCGGGATCCTCGCCCTCGTCGTGGCGGTCGGCCAGCTCCAGGTGAAGGACGACGGGTCGGCCCTGCACCACGGCTACACGGTCGCGCTCGTCTGCGTCCTGCTGCTCGTGCCGTACTCGCTCGTGCGCTTCTCGATGGCCCTCGGCGCGCTCGGGAAGCGGCGCCACCGGGTGGCCGCCGCCGTCACCGTCCTCGCTGTCGCCGCGACCCTGGTGTCACCGCGGTTTCCCCAGCCCGGCGAGCCCCGCAGCACCTGGTTCACCACCTACGTCGCGCTGGTCATCGTCGGGTGGGGCGTGCAGTCGGTCTTCGCCGCCCACGGCCTCTGGACCGCCGGCAACCGTCAGGCGACCGTGGTGCGTCGCCGGATGCGCACGCTGGCCTCCGGGGCCGTGGTGGTCACGCTCGCTCTGGTGTCGTCCGGTGGCTCGGGCTCGCCGTCGGAGGCCAGCCAGGTCATCAGCGCCCTGATCGGTGCCGTCGGCATCAGCCTGCTGGTGCTGGCCTTCGTGGTCCCGGGCTGGCTGCGCACGGCCTGGCGGGCCCAGGACATGCTGCAGCTCGCCGCGACCGAGCGCGGCCTGATGGTGGCACTCACCCCGGAGGACGTGGCCGACACGATCCTGCCGGCTCTGCCGCCGCTGTTCGGCGCGAGCAGGGCCTTCTTCGTCGACGTCCCCGGCACCACCGGGCCTGCGGAGGACGAGGCCGGACCGTTGCGGGCGGACCTGCAGGCCGCGGACTCGTCCGACCTGGTCGTCGTCACCGCGAGTGGGGCGTTCGGGTGCCGGCTGAGCCCCGGCTGGCTGGTCGTGCGGGCCGACGCACTGGCGCCCGTCTTCGGCCCGAGCGAGCTGCGGCTCCTGGAGAGAGTGGGGTCGTTCGTGGACCTCGCGCTCCAGCGGTGCCGGCTCTACGAGCAGGAGGCCAAGAGCCGACGCCTCGCGGAGGCCGCCAACGCCGAGCTCCGGACCCTCGTCTACAGCGTCTCCCACGACCTCCGGAACCCGATCATCTCGGTGCTCGGCTACCTCGACGTGCTGGCGACGGAGCACGCGGGGCAGCTGGAGGGCGAGGGCCAGCACTACCTCGACCGGATCGCCGTCAACGCCCAGTACATGCAGAGCCTCATCCAGGACCTGCTGGAGCTCTCCCGGATCGGGCGCAGCGAGCCCGCACCGCAGGCGGTTCCCCTGCGGCCGCTGGCCGAGTCGGTGGCCAGGGAGGTCAGCGCGCAGCACCCCGGGTGCGAGATCGAGCTGGCGGGAGCCTTTCCGGTGGTCTGGATGAGCGAGCTGCGGGCGCGGCAGCTGCTCACGAACCTGCTCGACAACGCGGCCAAGCACGGCGCCGGCATCGTGCGCGTCGGGGGCGAGCGCACGGACTCCGGCGCCGTCCTGACCGTGGCCGACGACGGGCCGGGGATCCCGGCGGACTACCGCGAGAAGGCCTTCGAGGTGTTCGAGCGCCTGGACGCGGCCCGCAGCGACATCCCGGGCACCGGCATGGGGCTGCCGATCTGCCGTCGCATCGTGGAGTCCCTGGCCGGTGCGATCAGCCTGCAGGGGCCCTCAGCCTGGACGGCCACCGGCACCACCGCGCGCATCGAGCTCCCTGCATCTACCGTCACAGGCTGGCAGATCTCCGTCATGTCCCCAGAGAGAGAGACCGTGCGATGACTCCCCCTGCACACACCCCGCGCGTCCTGCTGGCAGAGGACAACGTCGACCACGCCTTCTTCACGACCCGCGCCTTCCGCGACGCGCAGGGCGACGACCTGGAGATGCACACCGTCGGCGACGGCGAGCAGCTGCTCGACTACCTGCACCGGCGCGGCGAGTACGCCCGTGCGGCCCGCCCGCACCTGATCGTCCTCGACCTCAAGATGCCCAAGAAGGGCGGGCTCGAGGTGCTCGCCGAGATCGCCGAGGACGCGTCGCTGCGGACCATCCCGGTCGTCGTGCTCAGCTCCTCGGACCGGCCCGAGGACATCGACGAGAGCTACGCCCGTGGGGCCAACTCCTACGTCACGAAGCCGGCCAGCGCGTCTGGGCTGCGTGACGGGCTCGTCGAGCTGGCCCGGTACTGGATGGACGTCGCCAGCCTCCCCGAGCCCGCCTGAGCTCGTCCCCGCGCCACGCCGTCCCGGCGGCTGCTAGGAGTCGATGCCGCCGTCGATCATGAAGGCCGCGCCGGTCACGGACCGCGCGGCGTCGGAGGCGAGGTACGCGATGGCCTCGGCGATCTCCGAGGGGTCGGCGAAGCCGGGTGGCAGCACGTTGTAGGTGCGCTGCATGAGCCGCTCGTTGAGGTCCTTGGGCATGATCGCCGCGACGCCCTCGACCAGGGGCGTCCAGACGCCGCCCGGGCAGACGCTGTTGATGCGCACCCCACGGCGGGCGTACTCGAGAGCGAGGCCCTTCGTCAGCATGACGATGCCGCCCTTCGAGGCGCAGTAGGCCGCCGAGTAGGCCTGGCCGCGGACGCCGGCGATGCTGCCGACGTTGACGATGTTGCCCTTGCGCTCGATGAGGCCGGGCAGCGCCGCCTGGATGATCGCGAAGGGGGCGGTGAGGTTCACAGCGATCTGCCGGTCCCACAGCTCCATGGTCACGTCGAGCGTGTGCTCGACCCGGACGATGCCGGCGACGTTGAGCACGACGTCGAAGGGACCGCTGCCGGTCACGAGGTCGACCACGGCGGCCGTGTCCGTGATGTCGAGGCGGATGACGTCCGGCGCCTCCTGCACGTCGACCGCGACGACTTCGGCGCCCTCCTCGCGGAAGAGGGCGTGCGTCGCCTTGCCGACGCCAGAGGCAGCCCCCGTGAGGAAGACCCGCTTCCCCTCGAAGCGGCTCACAGGTCCACCAGGTGCTTGCTCATGTCACCCTCCTGATCGAGGTAGAAGATGCGCTCGGTGAACGTCCACCGACCGTTCCGGACGCTCAGCCTGTCGTGGTAGCGCCCGGCCGCGACGAGGACGAGCTTGCCCTCAGGGACCTTCTGCGTGAGCAGGAAGCTGGAGCGGCAGGTCGCTGCCGTGTCCTTGACCTCGATCACGGGACCGCTCACGAGGTGCCGGGTGCACGGAGAGCCGCCGTAGAGGTGGACCATGGCGGTCCACAGCGACTCGATGTCCTCGCGGCCGCCGGCGATCTCACGGCCCTTCTCGTCGACGATCCGCCCGTCGGCGAACAGGGCGCCGAGACCCGCCCAGTCGCCGGCGTCCATGATCTCGGAGAAGGTTCCGAGGAGGTTGCGGATCTCCTCGTAGGCCTGCCAGCTCACTTCCCGAAGTCCTCTCGCACCTTGTCGGCGACGCCGAGCAGGTTGAGCTCGAAGGTGTAGCTCTGCTCGAGCCGGTAGCTCTTGTGCACGTCCCAGAGGTCGATCGCTGCGAGCGACTCCTTCGCCATCCGGATGACCGTCGGGTCCTTCTCCGCGATCGTCCCGGCGACCTCGAGCGCCTTCGCGCGCAGCTCCTCGCGGGGCACGACGTGGAGCACCGAGCCGAACTCGTGGAGCTCCTGTGCCGTCGCCCACGAGGCCGTGTAGACCATCGCGCGAGCCTTGTGGAGCGGCACCAGCCTGCTCATGTGGGTCGCGGCACCGAGGGCGCCTCGGTCGACCTCAGGCAGGCCGAAGCGGGCGTCGTCGGAGGCGATGACGATGTCGGAGTTGCCGGCGATGCCGATGCCACCACCGAGGCAGAAGCCCTGCACGGCAGCGATCACGGGAACGGGGCACTCGTAGACGGCCGCGAAGGCCGCGAAGCACCCCCGGTTGGCGCCGACCAGCTTCTGGAAGCCGACCTCGTCCTGGAACTCCTTGATGTCCACCCCGGCGTTGAAGCCCTTGCCCTCGGCGCGGACGATGACCGCGGTCGTGGTCAGGTCGCGGCCCGCCGCGGTCACGTGGTCGGCGAGGTCGAACCAGCCCTGCACGGGCAGGGCGTTGACCGGCGGGTGGTCGACAGTGACCTCCACGACCCCGTTGTCGTGGCGCTCGACGTTGATCACTGCTGCTCCTACGGGTGCTGAGACGAGACGGAGACGATCTCACCCGTCATGTACGACGAGTAGTCGCTGGCGAGGAAGACGATGACGTTGGCGACCTCCCACGGCTCGGCGGGCCGCCCGAAGGCCTCCTTGGCCGAGAGCTCCTCGAGGAGCTCGTCCGTGGTCACCTTGGCGAGGAAGGCGTGCATCGCGATGCTGGGGGAGACCGCGTTGACCCGGACGCCGAACTGGGCGCCCTCGACACCCGCGGTGCGGGTCAACGCGTTCACGCCGGCCTTGGCGGCCGCGTAATGCGCCTGGCCGATCTGGGCCCGCCAGCCGATGACGCTGGAGTTGTTCACGATGACGCCGCTGCCCTGGGTCTTCATCTGCTGCAGCGCGGCCCGGGTGCAGCGAAACGTCCCGTTCAGGGTGACGTCGAGGACCCGCAGCCACTGCTCGTCGGTCATGTCCACGAGCTCAGCGGTCCCGCCGAGGCCGGCGTTGTTGACCATCACGTCCAGGCGGCCGTGGGCCGCGACCGTCTGAGAGATGAGCCCGTCCACCTGGTCCTGCTGCGTGACGTCGCACACGACCCCCTGCACCGCGAGGGCCTCGGCGGTCTCGGCGAGGCGCCGCTCGTGCCAGTCGGACACGACGACGGTCGCGCCCTCCTCGAGCGCCCTCTTCGCCGTGGCGAAGCCGATGCCGGTGCCGGCCGCCGCCGTGACGACGACGACCTTGTCCTTCAGCAGGCCGTGGCCGGGGACGTAGGTGGGGACGGTCACGCGAGCCTCTTCAGGGTGGCCTCGGCCTCGGTGATGATGCGCTCGATCAGCTCCTGGCAGGACGGCAGGTCCTCGATGACGCCGACGACCTGGCCGCTGGCCATGACGCCGAGGTCGGGCCGGCCGTCCTGCATGGCGGCCTTGAGGAGCATCGGGGCGTTGGCGGCCATGACGAGCTGCGACAGCGACAGCTCGGCGCTCTTGCGCATGGCCAGGCCCTCCGTGACGACGTCCTTCCACGGGGTGCCGCTGAGCTTCTGGAAGGCCACCGCGTTCTTCGTCGCGCGGGCGAGGCGTCCGAGGGCGCGGCTCTTGAGCAGCTCCTCGACGAAGTCCGTGCGCAGCACCCGGTGGGGGACGCCGTCGACCTCGGTCGTGACGACCGTGTCGGCGACGCCCTTGCCGAGGTAGACCTCCTTGACCGCACCACCCACGACGCTGTCGGAGGTCAGCAGGAACCGGGTACCCATGGCGATGCCCTCAGCGCCGTAGGCAAGCGCCGCCACCAGTCCACGGCCGTCGAAGAAGCCGCCGGCGGCGATGACCGGGATGTCGACGGCGTCGACGACCTGGGGGAGCAGCACCGTCGTCGGCACCTGGCCGGTGTGGCCGCCGCCCTCACCGCCCTGCACGATGAC
>JAODNF010000282.1 GCA_025464915.1 Frankiales bacterium
GCCGTGCAGCCCGGTGGCTGCAGCGGCCTGCGCTACCAGCTGTTCTTCGACGAGCGCTCGCTCGACGGCGACGTCGTCCAGGAGTTCGGCTCCGGCGTCAAGGTCGTCACCGACCGGATGAGCGTCCCCTACCTCTCGGGCGCCACGATCGACTTCGTCGACACCATCGAGAAGCAGGGCTTCACGATCGACAACCCGAACGCCGGCGGCTCCTGCGCCTGCGGCGAGTCCTTCCACTAACCAGCACCTCGACAGGCGCCGCTCCTCTCGGGGGCGGCGCCTTCGTCATGCCAGGGGGACGGCCTTGCCGGTGCTCGCGTCGATGACGGTCCGGTCGCCCAGCGGCGCCTGCAGGTCGAGGGTGACGTCCTTCGGGCGCGAGTCCGTGGTGCACGCGACGCCCTGCGCCTGAGGATCGGCCTCGAGGTCGACGTACACGGTCTTGTCGTCCTCCTTGGCCTGGGCCGTCAGGTTCTGGTGACCGCAGCCGCCGTCCTCGTACGTCACCACCAGGGCCTTGGACGTGGCGCCCGCACGCGCGGCCTGCACGGCCACCTGCTCGCGCGCCGCGGAAGCAGGTGCCACGTCGGTGCCGTTCGTGGCGGGGGGATCGACGGGCTTGTCGCCCCCGCCGCGGTACTGCTTCTCGATCGCGACGGCGCTGACGAACCCGTGCTGGGTCGCGAACAGCCACGACGGTACGAGGACGGCGCCTCCGTCCGTCGTGTACTGCAGCGAGAGGCCGAGCTCGGCACCGGTGATGTGCGTCTTCGCCGGCTCGACGCAGCCGCTGCTGCCATCCGGTGGGAGCTGGCAGATGTCCGGGTGGGCCAGGGCGGGCAGCTCGTCGTAGGCGTCCTGCGCGGAGATGACCGGGTAGCTGTCGTCGGCGGCCGGGGTCCCGAGGAAGCCGCTGCCGCCGTTGACCTTGCCGTCCTGACCGACGGTGACCCCGTTCGTCAGGCCGGACACCGTCCGGCCGTCCAGCTTCGCCGTCTCGATGACGGCATCGCCGCCGTACGGCCCGGTGTGGACCGTGGCGTCGTCGGCGTCGAGCCCGAGGGCGGCGAACACCTCCCGGCTGCCCTCGCGCACCGTGCTCGCGGGGACGTCCGGCGGCGGCGTGGAGGCCGCGGGCGAGGTGACCGGCGGGGGCGCGTCCGGAGCCGGCTGGACGCTGCCCGTGGCCGGCGGCGCGACAACCGTGCCGCTCCCGGAGCTGCCGCTGCCGGAGACCGCGCCGGGAGCCGTACCTGCGTCAGGCGGCGACGCCACCCCGCAGGTGGTCGCCCCGTCGGAGCCGATGGCGGAGTCCTTGGGGGCGCCATTGCAGGGGCTCCAGGTCCAGGCCTGACCGGGCTTGCCGGACACCTGCAGACCGCCGGCCCGCCAGCCGTCACGCACCCGGGTGGGCGCGCTCTCGCCGAGCGCCTTGGCGAGCTTCGCGACGAGCGCCTCGCCGGCGGGACCCTTGGCCAGGGAGTAGGCCCGCTGGTCCCTCGGCCGGTCGGTCGGGAGCGTCGTGTCGAGCACGTAGTCGCTGCTCGAGCCTGAACTGCGCGCTACCGCCGTCGTGTCGGCGTTCGCGAGCTTCAGGTGGCGCGGCGCACCGGCCGACCGGCCGCCGCCCGCGAGGAGAGCGGCGCCACCGCCGATCCCGGCGACAGCGACGAACGTGACGAGAGGTGCCCAGGCCCTGGTCTTCACGGTGGTGTGACGCAGCCCACCACGGCCGGGTTCCCCGCGAACGCGCGAGAGCCCGCGCTCCTCGCGGAGGGCGGGCTCTCGACGTACGGGTCCTACGTACGGGTCCTACGTACGGGTCCTAGTAGTCGTCCATGCCCGCGACGGTGACGAGCAGGTCGTCGGTGATCTCGGCCGGCATGGCACCGAAGCCGAACGGGAGGCGCTCCAGCGGCAGGCGGCTCAGCGGCACCTTGACGACCGCGGCCGTCAGGTCGATCACGGAGTTACCGAGCACGTTCGCGACCTCGCGGCAGTCGTTCACCAGGTCGATGATCGAGGTGGGCTCGTTCTCGGACGGAACGGGTGCGTGGAGGGCCATGCCTTCGACGGTAGGGAGTTACCGACGGGTACCCAACGGCTACTGACGAGTAGTGATGTGCGCCGGGTCACGCGCATGGATCACTAGGCTCTGCGGATGCGCCCTGACATGCGGATAGCCGTCACCGGATCGATCGCCACTGACCACCTCATGACCTTCGCCGGGCTGTTCTCCGAGCAGCTGCTCCCGGACCAGCTCGCCTCGCTGTCGGTCGTGTTCCTTGCCGACTCACTCGAGGTCCGTCGTGGCGGCACCGGCGCCAACATCGCTTTCGGCATGGGATCGCTGGGCTTCCGCCCCAGGCTCATCGGCTCCGTCGGAACTGATGCCGGCGATTACGTGTCCTCCCTCGAGTCGGCCGGGGTGGACGTCGCGGGCGTCCGCGTCTCGCAGACGCTCGCCTCACCGCGCTTCACCGTCGTCACCGACGAGGCGCAGAACCAGATCGGCTCGTTCTACCCGGGCGCCATGGCCGAGGCCGCGGAGATCTCTCTCGACGGCGTCGACGTCGACCTCGTCCTCGTCAGCCCCAACGACCCAGGAGCGATGCTGCGTCACACCGCCGAGTGCCGCGAGAACGGCGTGCCGTTCGCTGCCGACCCGTCGCAGACGCTGACCTTCCTCGACGGTGAGGCCATCACCTCGCTCATCACCGGGGCGAAGTACCTGTTCACCAACGAGTACGAGGCCGGGCTCGTCACCGACAAGACCGGGCTCACGGACGAGCAGATCCTCGACGTCGTCGAGGTGCGGGTGACCACCCACGGTTCGAAGGGCTCGGTCATCGCGCGCAAGGGCCATGACGACCTGCACGTCGGGATCGCCCCGGCCGAGGTCTTCGTCGACCCGACCGGGACCGGCGACGCCTTCCGTGCCGGCTTCCTCACTGCGACGGCATGGGGCCTCGGCCTAGAGCGCGCCGCCCAGGTCGGGGCTCTTCTCGCGACGCACTGCGTCGAGGCCAAGGGCCCGCAGGACTACGTGCTGACCGACTTCCTCGGCCGCTTCGAGAAGGTGTTCGGCGCCGACGCCGCGGCCGAGGTCGCACCCTTCACGAGCTGAGTCGGCCGGCGACCAGGGCGTTGCCGAGGTCGGTCCGCTCCCAGCGGGACGCCTTGCCGCGGCGGGTCACGTCGACGAGCCCTGCGCGCTGCAGGACGTGCAAGTGCTCGCTGACCGTGCTGTCCGCACGGATGACCCGGTAGCCGATGTCGCTTGTGCTGCCGGGTTCGTCGAGGCAGGCGAGAACCTCCGCGCGGCTCTCACCGAGCAGCCGGATCAGGGCGTCGGCGGGTGCGACCTGCCGGCTCCAGGCCTCGCCGATCCCGCGGGCCGGGTAGATGAGGGTCGGTTGGTAGCGCTCGTCGAGGATCACCAGCGGCCGCACACCGCCGAACAGGCTGGGCATGAGGACGATGCCCTCGCCCTGCAGGTCGCGGCGCTCGTTGACGGGGCCGCGGACCCGCAGTGCGTCACCGTTGAAGGTGACGGCCAGGTGCAGGTCGTGCATCAGCGCGCTGATGCCTCCACCGACTTGACGCCGTGACCGGTAGTCGACGTCGGTGGCGAGGACGCGGTGCAGGCGCGGCCAGTGCGGGGCAAGCAGCTGCTCCCAGGCAAGCCGCATCTCCTCGACAGCGCGGGTCCGGGACCGCTGCGCGCTCTCGCGAGGGACGTCGGCCCCTGCGTCGCGCGCCCGTTGCAGCTCGTCGCGGACGACTGCCAGTGGCGTCTGCTCCACGAGGGCGAACTCGGCGTCGACGCTGCGCTCGCCCGCCTGGGGCGGGGGTGTGAGGAAGTCGGGGGTGTAGCGGCCACCGGTCTGGACCGCGGTGAGGAAGGGCGTCGGCGGTGCGGTGACGAGCTTGCGCCACGGGTACATCGCCTGCGGCATCGGTCCGACGGTCAGTGCCCGGACCGCGGCGAGGGTCTCCCAGAGCGGCGACACCGCGAACCGCAGGTGCAAGGCGTCCTTCGGCCCCAGCCGGAGCTCGATCACTTCGGGAGTTCCCGGGAGATCCTCATTTCGGCCACAGCCGAAACGTTAGGCGGATCCGCGCCACCTTGCCGAGGCTTGTCCACATGACCACCTACCGGGACGTGCTGCGGCACAAGGAGATGCCAGCCATCTTCTCGGCGCACGCGGTCTCGCTCGTGGGCTCGGTGGCCGCCGAGATCGCCCTCTCCGTGCTGATCTACCGGCGCACCGCGTCGCCGCTGCTCGCGTCCCTGACCCTGGCGTGCGCGTTCGTGCCGCAGGCCTTCTCCGCCATCGTGCTGTCCGGCGTCGTCGACCGAGTCCCCGCCCGCAGGCTCCTCGTCGCGTGCGACCTGCTCTGCGCCCTGCTCGTGACCGGCATGACCGTGCCCGACGCGCCCGTGGCCGTGCTCCTCCTCCTCGCGGCGGGCATCGGGCTGGTGTCACCGCTGTTCGGAGGCGCCCGGTCCGCGGCTCTCGCCGACATGCTCGAGGGAGAGGTCTGGGTCCGGGCCCGCTCGATGATGCGAGTGCTGTCCCAGTCGGCCCTGCTGCTCGGCTTCGCCGTCGGCGGCCTGCTGCTGACCGCCGTCTCTCCGCGCGTCCTGCTCGCTGCCGACGCGCTGTCGTTCGTCGGCTCGGCCGTGGTGCTGCGCCTCGGCACGAGCCACCGTGCGGCGAGGGGTGGCGGCCCGAAGAGGCTCGCCCTCGGCACTGCCGGGCGGGCGCTCAGGGATCCTCGGCTGCGGCCGCTGCTGCTCATGACCTGGCTGCCGTCGGCGTGCGTCTCGTCGATCGACGCCCTGGCCACGCCGTACGCGTCCCCGGACACGACCGCCATCGGACTGCTGCTCGCCGCCGCAGCCGTCGGCAGCATCGTCAGCGAGCTGCTCGGCAGGCGGGTCAGGCACGAGCGACTGGTGGCCTCGGTCAGCGGGCTGGGGCTCCTGCTGTTCGCCTTCCACCCCGCTGTCTGGCTCGCGATCCCGATCGCGGTCGTCGCGATGCAGGGCGGGGCCATCGGCCAGCTGCTGGACGGCCGGATCCTCGCGCTGCTCGACGCCGAGGGGCGCGGGCAGGTGCTGTCGCTCCAGGGCGGCCTGCTGATGGGCATCCAGGGCGCCGGCATCGCCCTCGCCGGAGCGCTCGCGGAGGTCTGGCCGCCCTATGCGGTGCTGGCCGGCTTCGGCGTCGTCGACCTCGTGTGCGTCTGGACCCTCCTGCGCCCCGGAAGTCCCAGGGACATCCCGGCCGGAATCGCCGGCGGGTCGGACCGGAAAGGGCCAGGGACCTCGGAGGGCGCGGTCGTCAGCTGACGCGGCGGATGGTGAACGCGTCGCCGTCCCGGCCGAGGTAGGCCTGGCCGCGCAGCCGGCACCAGGCGCGCAGGTCGGGCTCGGCCGCGGGGTCGTCGGCGAGCACGGTCACGACGTCACCGACGGCGAGGGACGGGAAGGCCCGGGCGAGCTCGATGATCGGCAGCGGGCACTTCTGCCCGAGGCAGTCGAGGGTCACGGTGGCCTCAGCCGCGCGACGACGTCCGGCAGCACGGCGCAGAAGCGGTCGACGTCCTCCGCGGTCGTGTCGCGCGACAGCGACACCCGGACCGACCCGTGCGTCGACACCCCCATGGCGACCAGCACGTGAGAGGGCTCGAGCACCGAGGACGTGCACGAGGACCCGGAGGAGACCTCGAAGCCGAGCTCGTCGAACGCGCCGACCAGCGCCTCGCCGCTGACGTAGAGCACGGAGAACGTCACCAGGTGGGGGAGCCGCTCCGCCGGGTCGCCCACGACCTCGACGTCCGGCAGGGCAGCGGCAGCCGCCCGGATCCGGGCCACCAGCGGTCGCAGCCGGGCGTCCTCGGCGACCCGCTCGACCGCCACGGCCTCCAGGGCGACGGCGGCGGCCAGCACCGAGGGGAGGTCGACCGAGCCGGGGAACCCGCCCTCCTCGGGCCAGGGGGAGACCCACCGGACGCCGGTCCGGACGGCGAGCAGGCCGAGCGACGGCCCGCCCCACTTCCGGGCCGACCCGGCGAGCAGGTCCCAGGCCGGCAGCGGCGCCCGGCCGATGGCCTGCGACGCGTCCACCAGCACGGGCACCGGGAGTGACAGCGAGGGCTGGAGGGTGCCCACCTCGTGCGAGGCCGCGATCAGGCAGGCAAGGACAGTGTCGGGCTGGACAGCGGCGGCGAAAGCGTCCACCGAGACCCGTCCGAGCAGGGACACCGGCACGGCGGTCGCAGGTCCCTCGGCTGCCGCGTGCAGCACGGCGGAGTGCTCGATGGCGCTGTGGACGACGTGGGCACCGGCGCGGGCCCGCGCCGCCCGGACGCCCCGCACCCCGCCGTACAGGGCCTGCGTGCCGCTGGGCGCCAGGTGCAGCTCGTCGGTCCGGCAGCCCAGCTGCGAGGCGAGCGACGAGCGCGCTCCGTCGAGCAGCTGGCGCGCCCTCCGGGCGCTCCCGTAGAGCCGCGAGGGGTCCGCCCAGCCGTCGTCGAGGGCCGCCAGCCAGGCCTCCCGGGCAAGGGGGTGCAGCGGGAGCCCCGACGCGGCATCGAAGGAGACCATGAACGAGACCCTAGACACGCCCCCCTCGGCAGGAGGTCACGCGCGCTCTGCGATAGCCTCGCCAGCGCACTGCCGCAGGCAGAGACAGCACTGTCCG
>JAODNF010000300.1 GCA_025464915.1 Frankiales bacterium
CGCGGACGCCGCCCGCGACGTCGAGGACCTGCTCGACGCGCTCGATCTCGAGGTGTTCGTCGTCGCCGGGCACTCCGGCGGCGGCCCGCACGCGCTCGCCTGCGGTGCGCTGCTGGCCGGGCGGTGCCGGGCGGTGGCGACGATCGCGGGCGCCGCCCCCTTCGAGGCGGAGGGCCTGGACTTCCTCGCCGGCATGGGCGAGGAGAACGTCGAGGAGTTCGGCGCGGCGGTGCAGGGCGAGCCGGTCCTGCGGCCGCTGCTCGAGGGCTACCTGCCGGAGCTGCGGGGCGCGACCGCCGAGGAGGTGGTCGCCTCGATGTCCGGGCTGCTGCCCGAGGTCGACGTCGCGCTGATGACGTCGACCAGCTACGGCGAGGTCGTGGCGGCGCGGTTCCGGGCCGCCCTGGCGAGCGGGGTCGACGGCTGGCTCGACGACGACCTCGCCTTCGTCCAGCCGTGGGGGTTCGACCTCGCGGCGATCGAGGTGCCGGTCGCCGTGTGGCAGGGCAGCGAGGACCTGATGGTGCCCTTCGCGCACGGGCAGTGGCTCGCCGAGCACGTGCCCGGGGCCGCCGCGCACCTGCTTCAGGGCGAGGGGCACCTCTCGGTGGTGCTCGGCCAGCTCCCCGAGATCCTGACCGGCCTCAGACGTCTCTGAACGGCTCGATCTGCGCGCCCAGCGAGGACAGCCGGTGCGCGAGGTCCTCGTAGCCGCGGTCGATGACGTAGACGTTGCGCAGCACGGAGACGCCAGGCGCCGCGAGCATCGCGAGCAGCAGGACGACGGCGGGGCGGAGCGCCGGCGGGCACATGACCTCGGCTGCGCTGAAGCGGGTCGGTCCGTCGACCCAGATCCGGTGCGGGTCGAGCAGCGTGACGTGTCCGCCGAGCCGGTTGAGCTCGGTGAGGTAGATGGCGCGGGTCTCGTAGACCCAGTCGTGGATCAGGGTGCGGCCCTGCGCGACGGCGGCGATGGCCGCGAAGAACGGCACGTTGTCGATGTTGAGGCCCGGGAACGGCATCGGGTGGACCTTGTCGACCGGCGCGTGCAGCACGGACTGCCGCGTCGTCAGGTCGACGAGCCTGGTCCGCCCGTTGGCTGCGGGGTACTCCTCGGAGCGCACCAGCTCGAGGCCCATCTCCTCGAGCACCGCGAGCTCCACCTCGAGGAACTCGATCGGCACGCGACGCACGGTGATCTCGGACTGCGTGACGACAGCAGCCGTGAGCAGCGACATCGCCTCGATCGGGTCCTCCGAGGGCGCGTACTCGACGTCGCAGGCGATGTGCGACCGGCCGTGCACGGTGAGCGTCGTCGTACCGACGCCCTCCACCTCGACGCCGAGCAGGGACAGGTAGAAGCACAGGTCCTGGACCATGTAGTTGCTCGAGGCGTTGCGGACGACGGTGACCTGGTCGAGGCGGGCGGCTGCCATCAGGGCGTTCTCGGTGACGGTGTCCCCGCGCTCGGTCAGGACGATCGGGCGGGTGGGGGACACCGACGCGTCGCGCTCGACGTGGTAGCTGCCCTCGGTCGCGACGACCTTCACGCCGAAGGGGCGCAGGGCCGTCTTGTGCGGCTCGACGGTGCGGGTGCCGAGGTCGCAGCCGCCGGCGTAGGGGATCTCGAAGCGAGGAGCGCGGTGCAGCAGCGGTCCCAGCAGGAGCAGCACCGAGCGGGTACGACGGGCGGCGGCCTCGTCGAGCCGGTCGAGGTGCAGGTCGGCCGGCGGGCGCAGCCGCAGGTCGCTGCCGTCCCACGTGCAGCTGACGCCGAGGCTGCGCAGCACCTCGACGACGCGGTTGACCTCCTCGATGCGGGCGACGCCCCGCAGGGTCGTGGTGCCGTCGTTCAGCAGCGAGGCGCAGAGCAGGGCGACGGCGGCGTTCTTGGAGCTCTTCACCTCGATCGAGCCGGTGAGCTGCTGGCCGCCGACGACGCGCAGGTGGGTCGGGCCGACGGCGGTCCCCAGCTGCACCAGGCCGGTGTCGAGGGCCGCGCCGATCCGGGCGAGCAGCTCGAGCCCGACGTTCTGCTTGCCCTGCTCGATCCGGGCGACCGCGCTCTGGCTCGTCTGGAGCGCCTCGGCGAGCTGGGCCTGGGTCAGCCCCCGCTGCTTGCGGGCGTCGCGCACGAGGGCGCCGATCTGCTGCAGGTATGCATCACTCACGCAACACACGCTATCTCACACGTGAGATAGCGGTCATCGACACGCTGGGTGCTCAGCGCTTTCCCCGGCTCCTCGACACGTGTCGCGCGCCGTCCGTCGTACAAGCTCCTCACAGGCGCGCTGGCCTACGCTCTGTTGCCTCGCACCCAGCGATCCGGGGGGACCGTGCAGTACCGCAGGGACATCGACGGGCTGCGCGCTGTCGCGGTGACATCGGTGGTGGCCTACCACCTGAGCACGCCGCAGGTGTCCGGCGGCTTCGTCGGCGTCGACGTCTTCTTCGTCATCTCGGGGTTCCTCATCACGTCGCTGATCCACGGCGAGCTGGAGGACGGCCGGTTCACGATCACCGACTTCTACCGGCGGCGGTTGCGCCGGATCGTGCCGGCGCTGCTGACGGTGCTGCTGGTGACGTGCGTGGTCGCGAGCTGCCTGCTGTTCGACCAGGAGCTGCACGAGCTCAGCCGCAGCGCAGTCTGGGCCGGGCTGTTCAGCTCCAACCTCTACTTCTGGCAGCACGCCGGGTACTTCGACGCCCCGTCGACCACACAGCCGCTGCTGCACACCTGGTCGCTGGGCGTGGAGGAGCAGTTCTACCTGTTCTTCCCGCTGCTGCTGCTCGCCGTTCACCGATGGGCGCGCAGGCACCTCACCGTCGTCCTCGTCGTGATCTGCGCGGCGTCGTTCCTGCTCGGCTGGGAGCAGGTGCGGACCGGTCACGTCAGCGCCGGCTTCTACCTGCTGCCCGGGCGGGCGTGGGAGCTCGGCGTCGGCGGCCTGCTCGCGGTCACGGGCCTCGCGCTGCCCCGCGCGGTCAGGCACGCGGGCTCGCTGCTCGGTCTTGCCCTGATCGCCTTCGCCTGCCACCACCTGACGTCCGGCACGCGCTTTCCCGGTCCCGCGGCGCTCTTCCCGGTGCTCGGTGCCGCGCTGGTCATCACGGCCGGGCGTGAGGCGATCGGCAACCGGGTGCTGTCGTGGCAGCCGATCGTCTTCGTCGGCCTGGTGTCGTACTCCTGGTACCTCTGGCACTGGCCGGCGATCGTGCTGTACCGGCTGTACACCTTCAACGAGCTCCACTGGTCCTCCCGCGTGGCGATCGCCGCCGGGACGTTCGTGCTGGCCGTGCTGTCCTGGCGGTTCGTCGAGGGCCCGCTCCGCCGGCTGCGACTGCCCAGCCGCCAGCACGTCTTCGGCTTCGCGCTGGTCACCTCGCTCGCTGCCGTCGTCCTCGGTCTGGTCGTGCAGCCGTTCTCAGGTGCGGTCCACCCGGAGGACAAGCAGACCCGCGCCCTGCTGGCCCTCACGGCCACGATCCAGGACAAGGGCAACCGCGCGAAGGGCTGCTTCCTGCCGGACGGGTTCGCGGCGAGCGGCTACGACGTGGCCAAGTGCGACACGCCGAGCACGACGGAGCCCAGCGTGCTGCTGCTCGGGGACAGCCACGCGGCCGACCTCTGGTACGGCATGGACGAGGGCTTCGCCGGGAAGGTGGACGTCCTACAGGCCACCGCCTCCGGCTGCAGACCGGTCCTCCCGCTGGTGGGCGCCGGCCGGTGCGTGACCGTCCTGAAGGGCGCCCTCGGCCGGCTGGCGGGCCAGCACGTCCAGGCAATCGTCCTCTCCGGCCGCTGGACCGCTGCGGACGTCAACCAGCTGCCCGCAACGATCCGGCAGCTGAAGGCCGTCACCCCGATCGTCGTCGTCGTCGGTCGCGCCCCGGAGTGGACCAGCAAGCTGCCCTCGCTGCTCGCTCGGGCACGTGACCGCCACGAGCCGGACCTGCCTGCGCGCAAGCTCGACCGCAGCATGTTCGCCATCGACCGCAGGGTCGAGCGGGCGACCGAGCTGGGCGGGGGCACCTTCGTCTCGCTCCTGGACCACCTCTGCCCGGGCGAGAGGTGCAGGACGCTCACCGACGGTGGCGAGCCGATGGCCTTCGACACCAGCCACTTCGGTGAGCAGGCCTCCGTGGTCGCGGCCGGGCCGATCGTCGACGCCCTGCACCGGAAGTCCGCTTTCGCCGGTGGATAGCCTGGTGCCATGGCACGCAGGGCACTGGTGGAGCGCACGACCAAGGAGAGCGACGTCCGCGTCGAGCTCGACCTCGACGGCACGGGACAGGCGTCGTCGGACACTGGCGTCCCGTTCTTCGACCACATGGTCAGCCAGCTCGGCAAGCACGGCGGCTTCGACCTGACCGTCGTGACCAAGGGCGACCTCGAGATCGACGCGCACCACACCGTCGAGGACACCTCCCTCGCCATCGGTCAGGCGCTGCGCGACGCACTGGGGGACAAGCAGGGAGTACGCCGGTACGGCGACGCTCTCGTCCCGCTCGACGAGGCGCTGGTGCAGGCCGCTGTCGACCTCTCCGGCCGGCCGTACCTCGTGCACGAGGAGCCCGACGTCGTCGAGCTCATCGGGTCCTACGACACGACCCTCACCAAGCACATCTGGGAGTCGATCGTCGCCACCGCACAGATCACCCTGCACGTCCGGGTGCTCGCCGGCCGCAACGCTCACCACGTCGTCGAGACGCAGTTCAAGGCGGTCGCACGCGCGCTGCGCACGGCCGTGGAGCTCGACCCGCGGGTGACGGGGGTGCCCTCCACCAAGGGCGTGCTGTGATCACGGTCGTGTACGTGCTCTTCCTCGCGGGTGCCTTCGCGGGCTGCGGGATGCGCGTGAAGATGATGCTCGACAACCGGCGCGCGGGTCAGCCGCGACCCGGGTCGCACGAGGACCTCCCGTGACGTCCGTCGTCGTCCTCGACTACGGCTCCGGCAACCTGCGGTCGGCCGAGCGCGCGCTCGCGCGCACCGGCGCGACCGTCACGGTCACCTCCGACCTCGAGGCCGCCGCTGAGGCGGACGGCCTCGTCGTACCCGGCGTCGGCGCCTATGCCGCCTGCATCGAGGGACTCAACGCGATCCGCGGCGGGACCGTCGTGTGGGAGCGGCTGCGCCAGGAGCGACCGGTCCTCGGCATCTGCGTCGGCATGCAGATCCTGTTCGAGAAGGGCGTCGAGCACGGCGTCTCCTCGACCGGGCTGGGCGTCCTGGCCGGCGAGGTCACCCGGCTGAAGGCCGACATCGTCCCCCACATGGGCTGGAACACCGTCAGCGTCCCGGCGGGCTCGACGCTGTTCGCCGGCGTCGAGGACGAGCGCTTCTACTTCGTGCACTCCTACGCCGCCCGCGAGGTGCCGGACGTCCTGCTGACAACGGCCGAGCACGGTGACGTGTTCGCCGCCGCTGTCGAGCGCGGTGCCTTGTCCGCCACGCAGTTCCACCCGGAGAAGAGCGGCGACGCGGGGGCGCACCTGCTGGAGAACTGGGTCCGCTCGCTGTGAGCAAGGAACGTGCCCGCGCCCGTGAGGCGCGCGTCGCGGCGCGCGCGGCGGAGGTGGCTGCGGCGGCCGCTGAGCGGCAGAAGCAGGCCCGCAGAGCCTCGCGTCGCCCTCAGCTGAGGCTGCCCGTGGTGCCGCGGGCGATCGCGCAGGCGCTGCTGCTCGTCGCCATGGTGGAGCTGCTGGCCTGGCTGTTCCCGATCTCGCTCCGCGCGCGCATCGGCATCGGTGTCATCGCCCTCGCCGTGCTCTTCGTCTACCTCGTGTCTGCCAGAAGGAGCCCCACCCGATGACTCTCGAGCTGCTGCCCGCCGTCGACGTGCGTGCCGGCCAGGCCGTCCGCCTGGTCCAGGGCGAGTCCGGTTCGGAGACCTCCTACGGCGACCCGGTCGACGCCGCCCTGCAGTGGCAGGCCGACGGTGCCGAGTGGGTGCACCTCGTGGACCTCGACGCGGCGTTCGGCACTGGCACCAACCAAGAGCTCCTGGCCGAGGTCGTCGGTCGTCTCGACGTCAGGGTCGAGATGTCCGGTGGCATCCGCGACGACGCGTCGCTCGAGGCAGCGCTCGCCACCGGCTGCGCCCGGGTCAACCTCGGCACCGCTGCCCTCGAGTCGCCCGACTGGGTGCGGTCGGCGATCGCGCGCTTCGGCGACCGGATCGCGGTCGGGCTCGACGTGCGCGGCACCACCCTGTCCGCCCGCGGCTGGACGCAGGACGGTGGCGAGCTCTTCGAGGTCCTGGCCCGGCTCGACGCCGACGGCTGCGCTCGGTACGTCGTCACGGACGTGAAGCGAGACGGCACCCTCACCGGGCCCAACCTGCAGCTGCTCAAGGACGTGTGTGCCGTGACGACCAAGCCGGTCGTCGCGAGCGGCGGTGTGTCCTGCCTCGACGACCTGGTCGCCCTCGCCGGCGTCGCCGGCGTCGAGGGAGCGATCGTCGGGAAGGCCCTGTACGCGGGGGCCTTCACGCTGCCCGAGGCGCTGGCCGCGGTCCGGTGACCGACGTCGTCGACGCCGAGGACTGGGGCGGTCGCCGGATCGAGGGCGAGACGTTCACCGACGTCCGCTTCCTCGAGGCCGACCTGTCCGAGGTGGTCACGGTCGGCGCCGTCTTCGACGGCTGCACGTTCCAGGGAGTCCGCTTCAACGGATCGGAGCACAAGGCCTCGGCCTTCGTGAACTGCCGCTTCGTGCGCTGCTCGTTCTGGGACGTCTCGTTCAGGGGCTGCAAGCTGGTGGGCGCGACCTTCGACAAGTGCACCCTCAACCTGCTGAAGGTCGAGGGCGGCGACTGGTCGTTCGCCTCCCTCGCCACCGCCGACCTCACGAGCGCGCGGTTCGAGGACGTGCGGCTGCGCGAGGCCGACCTCAGCCACGTCAAGGGACTGGGTACGACCTTGGTGCGCGTCGACCTCTCCGGGGCGATCCTCGAGGGGGCTGACCTGCGGGAGGCCGACCTGCGCGGGTCGGACCTCATGTCGCTCGACCCCACCCTGACGAAGGTCAAGGACGCGATCGTCACGTTCGACCAGGCGATCAACGTCGCCCGCGGCTTCGGGTTCGACGTGCGCGCCGACTGAGCCCCCGCTGACTGTGCGGGCGCCCGGCGTCGGCGCGAGCGCGGGGTCCGCACAGCGCGTCGGCCGGGGCGGAACCGCACGGGGCAGCGGCATGCACCGCCGACGCATCCGTGTTGCACCGGCAGGAACCCCGGAGCCGCCGCCGAAGTGTGCTGCATGCGCTCTCGTGCCCTTCTTGGCCTTGCCCTCGCCGCGTCCGTCGTCATCACGGTGCCCGCGGTCGCCACCACCGGGTCGCCGAAGGCGGACTGCCGGGCCACCGTCGCCGGCCTCGACCTGCAGACCGCCACGATCGCCGACCTGGAGCGGGCCCTCGCCGCGCACAGGACGACGTCGGTCGCACTGGTGAAGGCCTACCTCGGGCGGATCAAGGCCTACGACGGGCCGACCAACTCGATCCGGGAGCTGTCGCCGACGGCGCTGGCGTGGGCGGCACGGCTGGACAAGGAGCGCGAGGGCGGAGCCGTGCGCGGTCCCCTGCACGGCGTACCGATCCTGCTGAAGGACAACATCGGGACGGGCGACCAGGCGACGACGGCGGGATCGATCGCGCTCGCCGGGATGCGGCCCTACCAGGACGCGACGCTGGTCGCGAAGCTGCGCGCAGCCGGCGCGATCGTGCTCGGCAAGACGAACCTGTCCGAGTTCGCGAACTGGGTCGACCTGTCCATGCCCAACGGATACTCCAGCCTCGGCGGTCAGGTGCGCAACGCCTACACGCTGGGCGACCCCAGCGGATCGTCGAGCGGCTCGGGTGTCGCGGGATCGATGGCCTTCGCGGCGGCGGCGTTCGGCAGCGAGACCTCGGGGTCGATCCTGAGCCCGAGCGACGTGAACGGCCTCGTGGGCGTGAAGCCGACGCGTGGGCTGGTCAGCCGCGAGGGCGTGATCCCGCTCGCCGAGGGCTTCGACACCGCCGGCCCGATGGCGCGCAGCGTCGGTGACGCCGCGGCGCTGCTCACGGTCGTGGCCGGCAGCGACCCGGCCGACGCCGCGACCTACCCGGCGAACGCGCACCGCACCGACTACACGAGGGCGATCCGCGGTGCGTCCCTCAAGGGAATGCGGCTCGGCTTCAGCGAGAGCGACCGCAGTGGCCTCGGTGCGGCCCAGCGCAAGGTCTATGACGCGGCGCTGGCGGACCTCAAGCGCCTGGGCGCCGTCCTGGTGCCGACGAGCGCTCTCGACGAGACGGGGCTGGTCGGCACCGGCGAGATCGGCCTGATCCCCAACGACTTCAAGGCCAACCTGGACCACTACCTCGCGACCGAGGCGCCGACGCCGAAGAGCGGCGTGAAGAGCCTCGTCGACGTCATGCTCTTCAACCAGCAGCACCCCGACAAGGTGAAGTACGGCCAGAACCTC
>JAODNF010000361.1 GCA_025464915.1 Frankiales bacterium
TGGTCGGGGCTGGCGGCTGACCGCTGGCGGCTCTTTGCCGCTGGCCCCTACCGCGACCTCACGTGCGCTCGGGGTACAACTGCGCTGCATGTATTTTGCGCCGGTCTGAACCTTCTGTACCTGGGCACGTGCCTCCTCGTTGACGTCGACAGGCATCGCTGAGGACGTGGGTGCGAAGCGCGCTCGTCGCTCGGGGGAGCGATGACCGGCGGCGGGGCTGCCGTGGCGACGAGCACGTCGCCGCGGCGGTCTCGGCCTGGGCTGACGCGGAGGAGCTTGGGCTCGCCTAACCTTGCGTCGCATGCGACGACGTGCCGCCCTTGGAATCCTGGTGCTCGCCACCGCCTGTCACGGTCATGGAAGCGCCTCGGGGGCGTCGGCGCCGAAGCCCCAGAGCTCGCTGCCTCAGGTGGCGACAGCGGCGCCGAGCCCGGGCACGTTCAGGCCCACATTGCGGGTCACGCCGGCGACCGGCGTGAAGGACGGTCAGCGAGTGGTCGTTCGTGGGGCGGGCTTTCCTGCGAGCCAGCAGCTCGCGGTGCAGGAGTGCCTGGCCCATCCTGGCCGCCCACTCGACGTTCAGACCTGCGACCTCGTGCACCTGAGGCTGCTGGCGAGCGACTCCGACGGGAAGGTGTCCGTGCCGTTCGTGCTGCGCGTGGGTCCCTTCGGGGGCGACAAGGTTCACTGCCGCGTCGCCAGCCCTTGCGTGGTGCTCGTCCGGCAGCAGATTGCCGGCTCCACGGTGGCCGCGGAAGCTCCGGTGGCATTTTCTGAATAGGACCTTTGTGGTGAGGGTTTGCTTCGCCGCCCATTCCTGTCGCGAGATTCACACGCCTGCTCACTCGCTTGTCGGATAGCATCTGACGACTTTCTTGGGGAACGTCCGGGGGGACTGCTACATGCGCTTCAGCGCTGCCTTGAACCTGCTCGTGGTCCGTCTGCTGGGACTGCTGATCGCTGTCCTCGGGCTCTTGGGGCTGGTCACCGCCCTGGCCGACACTGCCTCGGCCTCGGGCGATGCGGTGTCGATCACCCCCTACTCGGGTGGTGACAGCTCGTTCTCGCCGAACGGTGATGGGCAGGAGGACTCGGTCTCGGTCTCGTACTGCCTGTCTCGGCCGGCGCAGGTCGATGCTGTCGTCAAGGACGCTGCCGGTGCGGTGGTGCGGACCCTCGAGACCGACGTGGCGCACCCGGGCGACTGCTACTACGGCGGGAACGAGACGGGCTGGGACGGCCGGTCGAACACGGGCGACACCGCGGTCGACGGTGACTACGTCCTCACGCTGACTGCGGTGGACTCTGACGGCGGATCCTCGTCCTTGGCCTACAGCTTCACGGTGGACACGGCTGCGGTGGGTGTGATCTCGGCGCCGTCGCCGGGGAGTTCGTTGAGCGGTGATTTCACGGTGGCGTTCACGCCGGCGGCGGGTCGTTCGGTGACGCAGGTGTACTTCGCCTGCGGGAGCTCGTTGGGTTATGTGACGAGCCCGGATGCTGATGGGGTGTTCCGCCTGGCGGCGAACGTGTCGGGCTGCCCGGCGGGTCCGCAGTCGATCTCGGCGACCGTCTACTTCACCGATGCGAAGGGCCGCAGCCGCTACTACTACCCGCCGTCGGTGGCGGTGTCGGTGGACAACCCGGTGTCGATCAGCCAGTACTCCGGCGGTGACGCCTCGTTCTCGCCGAACGGTGACGGGCAGGAGGACACGGTCTCGGTCTCGTACTGCCTGTCGCGGCCGGCGCAGGTCGGGGTGGTGGTGAAGGACGCCGCGGGTGCGGTGGTCCGGACCCTCGAGACCGACGCGGCGCACCCCGGCTACTGCTACTACGGCGGGAACCAGACGGGCTGGGACGGTCAGAACGATGCGGGCACGGTGGTGCCCGACGGCGACTACACGCTGGTCGTGTCGGCTGTCGACACCGACTCCCACACCGCCTCCCTCAACTACCACTTCACCGTGGATACACGGCTCGACTCCCGGCTGCCCGGGCACCTGACCAAGCCGAAGGCTGGAGACACCCTCGCAGGGCTGATCCAGTTCACCTACGCGCCGACCGCCGGCCTGGACGTGCGGCAGGTCCGCGTGCAGATCTGCACCACGGGGTCGTGCGACACGCGGTACATCTACGCTCCGGCGAGCGACGGCAACTGGCGGACCTCGGTGTCGGCAGGGGTGCTCACCGCAGGTCAAGCGAGTGTCACTGCGATCACGGACTACGTGGACGCCTATGGCCGGAGCCACACCTTCTCGGACTCCCCCGTCCCGGTGACGATCGACACGACGTCCATCCCGCTCACCGCCAGCGTCACTCCGCTTTCCGGCGTCGCTCCGTTGCCAGTCAGCCTTGTCATCGACACCTCTGACCCCAGTGGCATACCCGTGAGCTATCACGTGGACTTCGGCGATGGGACGCCTGCCGTCACGGGGAGCGTCTCCTCGCCGTACCCGACGACGACCGTCGACCACACCTTCCAGAGCCCGGGCGCGTACCAGGTCATCACCCAGGTCTCCGACGGCAGCGGAGCGGCGTCCGTCCGGTCGACCACCGTCCAGGTGAAGAGCACTCCCAACACCGCGCCGACCGCGACACTGAGCCTCGACAGCACCACGGGCGTGCTTCCCTTCGCCGCCACCTCTGCGGTCTCGGGTGCGGACGCCGACAACGACCCGTTGACGTTCAAGCTCGACTTCGGCGACGGCAGTCCGACGCAGACGGGAAGCCTGCCCCTGTCAGCTCCGGTGTCGCACGCCTACAGCCACGCAGGGACGTTCGTCGAGGTCCTGTCCGTCAGTGACGGTCGTCTGACGACCACCCGCACGGCGACCGTCAGCGTCGGGCTCAGTGAGCCGCTCGCCGCCAACGCGGGGGACGACCAGGTCGCCGTCGTGGGCACTGGCGTCCACTTCGTCGGCTCGGCCTCCCGTCCGGCGCTCGGCATCGAGAGCTATCGCTGGGACTTCGGCGACGGCTCGTCGGCCACGTCAGCGGACGTGGACCACACGTACACCTCAACAGGCCCGCACACCGCCACCCTGACAGTCCGCTCAGGCTCGAGCACGAGCACTGACTCGGCAGTCGTCTCTGTCGTACCCGTGCCCGTCACGCCTGGCCTGGCCGTCACGGTGCAGGACGCGGGTGGAGCTCCGCTGTCGAGCTCGACGGTGCTTGTTGTCCTGGCGAACGGTCAGAAGGTGTCGGCCGTGTCCGCCGCTGATGGCTCGGCGAGGTTGCAGGGGCTCGTCGACGGCACATACACCGCCTATGCCAGCCACGCCGGCTACCAGCCCGGGAAGGTGACGGTCCAGCAGTCCGACGGCTCGGGCTCGGGCACGGTGACGCTGAAGCAGGGCCCGATCGCCACGGCGACCGTTGAGTCCCACCCGCTGACCCGCGACGAGATCGTCGCCGCAGGCATCGACCCGGACGACCCGGCGAACCAGAACACCGTGACCTTCACCGCCAGCCTGGCCTTCAACGAGACGCCGGCGTCGTTCCAGGGCTACGTGGGTGATGGGGGCTTCTCCGCGTGCCCCAAGCTCGACGGCTCCTTCGTCGAGTGCTCGTACACGCCGGCAGGGACCGTCGCGGCTGCCTACTTCGACTACGGCGGTTACACCTACAACGTCACTGCCGACGACTCCGGACACCTCGTGTGGATGGTGATCCCGGGCAAGGCGAGCTGGCTGAAGGAGTTCTTCTCGGTTCAGATGCTCGTGACCAACCTGACGGATCCGGACTTCGTGCTGCAGCACGGCACCGCGAGCCTGACGCTCCCGGAGGGTCTCTCGCTGGCCCCGACCGGTACCTCGCAGACGCTCGTCCAAGCGCTCAAGGACATCCCCGGCGGCTCCAGCGCAGCAGCCGACTGGATCGTGCGGGGTGACACGGAGGGCTTCTACGACCTCACGGCCGAGTACTCCGGCACTCTCGCCCCCTTCGACGACCCGGTGCACGTGACAGCGGTGACCCAGACGCCGCTGCACGTGTGGGGAACGTCAGCGCTGCAGCTGACGATCGATGTCGACTCGTCAGCGATCGCTGGCCACCCCTTCAGGGCAACGGGTCGGCTCACCAACGTGGCGGACGTTCCGATCTACAACGCCTCGCTCGCGTTCCTCCAGGAGGGACACTCCGGGTACATCTACCAGCCCGAGCAGCAGCTTGTCGTCAGCGCAGACACGCTGGCACCAGGGGCATCCCTGTCGGACGACCTCATCCTGGTGCCGACCGTCACCGGCACCCTGGATGTGAGCCAGTCGTTCATCTCGACCTCCGCAGGCGCGGACGCCTTGAGCCCCAAGCTGACGTCGCACGACCCCACGGATGCGCTCAGCTCAGAGATCTTCCCGCGCAAGGACAAGGTGGGACTCGCCTGGGAACCGGTGCCCGGAGCGACGTCGTACCGGGTGTTCCGCACGTCCTCGCGCAGCACCGAGTTCACGGACCCGCCGCTCCCGCTGACCATGATCGCCCCGGACGCTGACGGGAAGCTCAGAGGATTCGTACCGGCCACTCCCGACGACGAGGCGTTCTACGCCATCAGCCCCGTCGTGGACGGCAAGCCTGTCATGTCGCACGTCCTGCTGGGTGCGACGGCGAAGACCGAGGACACCCAGCCCTCCTCGTACGGGCAGTTCCTGACGAAGTCGGGATCGAGCCAGACGTGCGGCCAGCGTGACGTCAGGGTGCAGTTCGACTTCATCGATGACTTCTTCACGCTCGACTCGGCTGAGGTCAGTGTCTCTGAGGGCGACGCTGGCCTGGGCCTGCAGGACGACTTCAGCCTGGCACGCAACAAGAGCGTCGCCATCTCGTTGAGCGGGCAGGCGCAGAGCGGAACGGTGCTGCTGCACCTCTCGGGCGACCGGGCAGTCATCCAGGCACGGGCCAAGAACAGCGCGGGCGATCTCGGACCGATCTGGACCGACACCGTGACGCTCGACTGCCCCGTAGAGGATGCCGTCGTTCTGGCCATGGGGCTCAACAGCTCACTCGACGAGCAGGGTTCCACCAAGGTCACGACCAGTCAGGCGACCTGCCCTGACGCTCCGTCGTCAGGCGTCGACGCCTTCGACGACATGGCGGCCACGAACGCGTGTGGCGTCACCGACCCCAAGGGAAACCTGGTCGGCTACCTCCGCTCCAAGGGCTACGACCCCGGGACCGATCGCTTCAGCCCGAACCGCACCCTCCTCGAGTTCTCGTACAAGGGGGCCGCGGTCGACTGCAACGCGACGGATGGCCCTCGCTTCGAGCCCCACTCGTACAGCAAGCTCGACACCTACCAGGAGATCTACACGCACGTCTCGAAGAACGACACGCTGACGGCGATCGACTACTTCAACGCCCTCGAGTTCTACAGCCACTGCTGGGAGCGCGCCTACGGGAAGTCCCTGCGCTTCACCGTCATCGGACACAGCCTTGGCGGCTACGAGGCCCTGGCGCTTGCGCGGGTGGCGGTCGCCCGGGGCGAGAGCTCGTTGATCAACCGAGTCGTCACTGTCGACGGCGCCGTCAAGCAGTACCGCATCGCGACGGTGAAGGCCTCGGAGTGCGCACTCAGTGACAACTCCTTCTTCGGCGAAGGAACCCTCGTCGACATCGCGCAACAAGATGGCGAGTTCGTCGCCGGAGCAGCAGCTGTCGGTCTTGACTCCGACGGGCTCAACAAGCTGGTCAACGCCGGCGTGGGCTACTTCGTGAACGAGGACATCGCCACCGCCGAGATCCACGGCATGCGGTCGAACGGCATCCACGTCGCCACCGTGACCAACGACCAGGACACCTGCCTCAAGCCGGATGTCGCCACCAGCGATGCAGCAGACACCAAGGTCATCTTCTCGGTGGGCCGGTCCGGGTGGAGGGGCATCGACGCGCACAGTGCGTTGCTGCACGCCCAGGCCTCCCCTGTCGACGCCCCGGGCCATCCGCTCACGAGCTTCCTCGACAACGGCTGGGTGGAGTCCCGCCGACCTGTCAAGGCAGCCGCCAGCGCCCGACGCGCGTCGCTCTCGGTGGCGACCGGGATCCACGGGGTGGTCCTCGACGCGGCGGGAAATGCCGTACCGAACGCCGAGGTCACCGCTGAGGGGAACGGGGTCACCCTGTCCGTCCCGACTGGCAGCGACGGTCACTTCCTGATCTCCGGGCTCGACGCCGGCGACTACCGCATCCATGTCCAGCCGGTCGTGCCGGGCCTGTCCGGGACCTGGCTCGGGGGCGACTCTCGGGACTCGGCCCAGGTCATCTCGTTCACAGGAGACCTTGACGTCGGCAACGTCCGGCTCTCGGCCGAACCGACTCTGCTCGTGCAGCTGCGCGATGCCCAGGGTCACCCGCTGCGCGGCTTCGTCGCGCTCGGCGATGCCCAGCACGTGCTCGACTCCGGCGTGGCGGACGCCTCAGGCCAGATCGCTCTGACCGGGCACGTCGGGAGTGTCAGCATCTCGGGCTCGGCCCTCGGCTTCCGGGCCCAGAACGTCTCCGTCACGGCCCCGAGGTCGGAGCCGGTCGTCCTGACGCTCGAGCCCGCGCCCGCCTTGCAGGCGACGGGGGTCGGTGCTGACGGCAAGCCCCTTGCGGGCGTGGTCGCGCAGCTGCTCCAGGACGGTCAGGTCGTGCGGACCCTGCTCTCCGACGCTGAGGGCGTGGTGACGTTCAACGACCTCCCGGCCGGCGACTACGTGGTCCGTTGGGCCGGCTCTTTCGATGGCGCTGCCGTGCCTGAGGGCGACTACCCCGTGTCCGTCGCGCCGACAGGCATCTCGACCGTGACCGGCACGGCGAGCAACGATGGCAGCGGTTCGACGGGCGCCTCGACGGGCGGTTCGACGGGCGGCACCACGGGCGCCTCGACGGGCAGCACCACAGGTGGTGGCAGCACGGGCGCCTCGACCGGGGGCGGCGGCACGGGATCCACGGGGACGACCGGCACGTCCGGTACCTCGGGCTCGACGTCGGGAGGCGGTGGATCCTCGACCGGAACGGCCACCGGCGGATCGAGCACGGGAGGCGGGGGTTCGACGACGGGCACGACTGGCTCGACGTCGGGTGGCTCCAGCACCGGCGGCGGTTCGACGTCGACGGGTGGTGGATCGAGCACGGGTGCGGGTACTCCGGCGCCCACTCCGACGCCTGACCCTGCGCCGACGCCTGACCCTTCGCCCACTCCGACGTCGGCGCCGGACGTCAGTGCCCCGAGGGTGGGCCTGCGGGCACTGCCCGTCTTCACGGCGGGTGTGGCCAGCGTCCAGTTCGCGGGCTCCGACGTCGGGTCGGGCGTCGGCACCTTCGACGTCCGGTACCGGCGGGCCGGTCTGGACCGCAGGTTCGGCAGCTTCGGCTACCCGACCAGCTGGCAGGGCACCTCGGCCAGGTCCGTGGCCCTCATGCTGTCGCCGGGTTCGTCGTACTGCTTCTCGGTGCGGGTCCGGGACAAGGCCGGCAACCTGTCGCCGTGGTCGAAGGAGCAGTGCACGACGGCACCGCTCGACGACCGTGCGCTGGCGCAGGGGCCGGGCTGGGTGAGGCAGCAGGTTCCGTCGGCGTACGGGGCGTCACAGCTGGTCGCGACCCGGGCTGGAAGCACGCTCACGCGGGCCCACGTGACGGCACGGCGCATCGCCTTGGTCGTCACCACGTGCCCGGGCTGCGGAACCGTCGGCGTCTACTGGAACGGCGTGCTGCTCCGCACCGTCAACCTCGCCGGCACCACGCAGTTCCGCAAGATCGTGGTGGTCGTGGACCTCGGTGCCCTTCGCTCGGGCACGCTCAGCCTGCGCACCGGCAGCGCGAAGCCCGCCGAGATCGACGGGCTCGGTCTGGCGGGGTAGGGCCCTTCCCGCTCCTCCTCGGGTGGCCACCCGAGGAGGAGGGAGCGCGAGGAACGCCGGACAACCGCGTTGTGACCCATGAGCGGGACTCCCAGGCCCGCCGGGGGGAGTGCTCGTGCTCACGCGTCGTGTGCTGGTCGTCTTCGGCCTGCTGGTCCTGTCCCTCGGTCCGCCTGGCCGGCCCGCGTTCGCCGCGGGGCCGGTGATCACCGGGCTGACCGGGCCGGCGTCGGTGGCGCAGTACGCGAAGTTCGAGACGACGGCCACCATCACGCCGACGCCGACCAACCCGTACGACCCGGCGCAGCTGGATCTCGAGGGGCACTTCACGGCGCCGTCGGGAGCCCAGTCGACGGTCCCCGGCTTCCCGTACCAGGCGTATGTGCGCTCGCAGGTCAACGGCAGGGAGGTCCTCACCCCGAGCGGTGGCCTCAGCTGGAACGTGCGGTTCGCGCCGACCGAGGTCGGGACCTGGTCGTGGTCGTGGTCGGTGGCGACGCCGAGCGGCTCGACCAGCTCCGGGGTGCAGACCCTGCAGGTCACCGCGGGCACGTCGCACGGCTTCCTGCGGGTGAGCCCGACGAGCAACCGCTACCTCAGCTACAACGACGGCAGCAAGTTCCTCGCCATCGGCGAGGACGTGGCGTTCCCGGACGGCCCCGCCGACGCA
Source organism: Frankiales bacterium (assembly GCA_025464915.1). Lineage (GTDB taxonomy): Bacteria > Actinomycetota > Actinomycetes > Mycobacteriales > SCTD01 > RYN-111. Next base: position 8,512 of record JAODNF010000361.1, read on the forward strand.
GGGCTGCGCACGTATGCGTACGACCGCGTGTTTTCGTCCCTGCAGGCGCAGGGCGCGAACTGGGCGCGGATCTGGCTGGCCCCTTTCGGCGGGAGCTTCCAGAACGGCTTCGGACTCGAGTGGAACGACACCGGTCTGGGGAACTACGGCGGGAGGCAGGACCACGCCTGGGACCTCGACTACGTGGTGGACCTCGCGGCGACGAAGGGCATCGAGCTGCAGACGACCTTCCTGTGGCACGCGGCCTACTGGACACCGGCCAACCCGAACTGGGTGGCCGGCACGTCCACGTCGGACTGGGCCAACAACCCCTACAACGCCGCGAACGGCGGCCCGCTGGCCTCGCCCGGCGGTGCCTTCACGGATGCGACCGCGCAGGCCTTCCAGCGCCGGCTGTTCCGCTACATCCTGGCTCGCTGGGGCTACGCGACGAGCATCGGGACGTGGGAGCTCTGGAACGAGGTCGGCTACGTCGACGGCTACACGCCCAGCACCTCCGCGTCCTGGCACTCCTCCATGGCGGCCTACCTGCGCTCGCTCGACCCGGCGCACCGCCCAGTGACGACGAGCCTCGGGAGCATCGGCAACAACCAGCAGGACCCCGGGCTCTGGGCCAACGCCGGCCTCGACGTCTCGCAGGTCCACAAGTACGCCACCAGCCTGACCTGTGGCAGCTGCAACTGGCCGCTCACGCTGCGGAGTGCCGTGGTGGCGGCTCGGGCCGCTGACGCGGTGCCGACCCTGGTCGCGGAGGAGAGCATCTCCCACGGGACCGCGGGCGGCAGCGGCATGACCAGCACGGACGCCAAGGGGATCGGCTTCCACGACGGGCTGTGGGCGCCGCTGCTCTCCGGGGCCTACGGCACCGGGATGAGCTGGTGGTGGCTCGCGGTCGACAACAACGGCTCGGCCTACTACCCGCACCTCGGAGCCCTGGCTCGGTTCGTGGCACCGATCCGCCTGGACCAGGAGGCGCTGACCTCCGACGTCGTCACCGAGACCCCTATCCCGACGACGACCCTCGACAGGTACGGGCTGCACGGCAGTCACGTCGCGATCTACTGGCTCAAGGACCGGGCCTACCAGTACGACCAGAAGGCGGCCGCTCCCGTCGCCAACGGCACCGTCACGCTGCCGACCAGCGCGACCGGTCACTGGTGCGGGACCTGGTGGGACACCTGGGCGGGGACCGCGACGACCGCCGTCGCCAGCACCGCGAGCGGGACGGTGCTGACGGCGCCCGTCTTCCAGGGCGACACGGCGCTGCGCCTCACCGCCTGCTGACTCAGCAGAGGGCCCGCCGCGCTAGCTACGCGCGCTGTGCACGACCAGGCTGCTGCCGGCTCGAGCCTGTCCCCGGCGCGACAGGACTAGTCCCAATGCAGTGACCCGTCTGGTTGTCCGAGCGCAATGGTTGACGCGGCCAACCATCCCTTCTGGTCATTTGAGTCCCGGACCGTTCGCTTTGGGTGACGACGGCGCTACTTTTCGGCCGTTCCAGGGAGTGGAAGGCGAAGACCCGACGGTTGCCTCTGGTCGCGAGATCGTCGGAGAGCCAGCGCGAAACCGAACACGCCCGCAGCGAGAGGTGCTGTTGTGGCGACCGGTTCTTCGTGGGCTTCCTGGCGTGCTCGTGGTCGGTCGGCGCTCGCCGTCGGCGTCATCACCGCGATGGCGGTGGAGTCGCCTCGGCGACCGACACCCCGACGGGGATCACCTTCAGCACGCAGCCGGGTGACGGGGACCCGGCCAGCCCGCTCGGGGCGCAGCCCCAGGTCACGCTGACCAAGAGCGGTGGCGGCGCTGCCGACTCGAGCGACACGGTGGCGCTCACGCTGCAGGCGGTCGACCTCAGCGGCAGCTACGTCCAAGGGGCGCTGAGCTGCACCGACACCTCGAAGGCCGCGGCCACGGGCGTCGTGACGTTCGCCGCGTGCGCGGTCAACGGGGTCGCGGGGCAGTCGACGGGCGCCGGCAAGTACACGCTGACGGCGACCGACACGGCGAACACCGCCCTGACCGTCGTCAGCGCGCCCTTCTACATCTCCGGCCCGGCGCAGCTGGTCTTCGACCCGGAGCCGACCGGGGGGACCGCGGGCACGACGTGGGGCACGCAGCCGGTCGTCAAGGTGAAGGACGCCCACGGCGTCACGCTGACCTCGATCACCGACGACCCGACCGCCGTGTCCTCCCTCCGCCGGGTGGTCGGCGTCGCGATCAAGAGCGGGACCGGGGCCGACGCCGCCACCCTCGGCTGCAGCAGCGACCTGGCCGGGAAGGCCAACGTGAAGGCGCTGGCCGCGGGCGTCGCGACGTACTCGGGCTGCAAGATCGACAAGGCCCACACGGGATACCAGCTGTTCGCCGTCGACCCGTATGACCACCTGGTGTCCGCGCTCACGACGGCGTTCGCGGTGGCCAGCGGCTCGGTGGACCACCTCGCCTTCACCACCCAGCCGTCGGGCAGCTCCGGCGGCACCGCGTTCACGACGCAGCCGGTGGTCACGCTGCAGGACGCCGGCAACAACACGGTCGTCAGCACCCACACGGTGACGCTGAGCGTGAAGACGGGGCCGGCCGGGGGCACCCTGAGCTGCACCGACACCTCGCCCGCCGCCGTGGCGGGGGTGGCGACCTTCGCCGGCTGCCGGCTCACCAAGGCCGGTAGCTACGTGCTGACGGCCACCGACTCGGCGGACAGCAAGACCGTCGACAGCCTGAGCATCCCCGTCGCCGTCGGGCCGGCCGCGCAGCTGAGCTTCGGGACCCAGCCGACCGGGGCCGTGCCGGGCACCGCCTTCACGGGACAGCCCGTCGTCCGGCTCACCGACGCCGGCGGCAACCCCGTCCTCGGCACGATCAGCCTGGCGATCACGTCCGGCACCGGCACCGCCGGCGCGGCGCTGGCCTGCACCAACAACGCGGTCGGCACCGTCGCGGGCGCGGCCACCTTCGCCGGCTGCGCGATCGACAAGTCCGGCGACGGGTACACGCTCACTGCCACGTCCGGCGCCGTCACCGCCGCGGTGAGCTCGGCGTTCTCCGTGACCAGCGGCACCGCGGCCGGCGTCGACTTCCAGACGTCGCCGTCCGTCGGCGGCAACACGGGTGGCGTCGCGTTCCCGACGCAGCCCCGGGTCCGGGTCCTGGACGCGGGGGGCCAGCCCGCCAGTGGTGCGGCCGTGCTGTCCATCGAGCCCGGCACCGGCGCTCCGGGCGCGCACCTGGTGTGTGCCAACGCGAGCACCGAGTCCTCGATCGCCGGCGTCGCGACCTTCTCCGGCTGCGCCATCGACACGTCCGGGCACGGGTACCGGCTGCGCGCGACTCTCTCCGGTTCTGGTTCTAGTGCGGGTTCAGGTGCTGGTGCTGGCAAGGCTGGCGTCTTCTCCGTGGGTACGGCCTTCGACGTCGGCGTCGGGGGCGCGGCCCAGATCGCCTTCACCACCCAGCCGAGCGACGGCACCGGGGGTGTGGCCCTCCCGACGCAGCCGGTCGTGACGGTCGAGGACGCGGGCGGCAACCCGGTCGCCGGCGCCACGGGCAAGGTGACGCTGGGCTTCACCAACGGCGACGGTCCGCTGGCCTGCCAGGACCAGACGATCGAGGTGCAGGACGGCAGGGCCCTGTTCGCCGGCTGCTCCCTCGCGCGGACCGCTTCGGCGTACCACCTCACTGCCAGCTGGAACGGCCACTCGGCGACCAGCCAGGCGTTCGCGGTCACGGCCGGTCCGGCGACCTCGCTCGTCTTCACCGCCCAACCGGGGAGTGCCGTCACCGGCACCGCCTTCGGCACCCAGCCCGCGGTGCAGCTCCAGGACGCCGGCGGCAACGCGCTCAGCACCGGAAGCGTGACCTACGCGATCACGTCGGGGTCGGGGTCGGGTGGCAGCCTGTCCGGCTGCAACGGCGCCTGCAGGATCAGCAAGGCCGGCGGCGGCTACGCCCTCACCGCCACGGCCGGCGGCCTCTCGGCGGAGAGCCTGCCCTTCTCGGTGACCGACCCGCCGCCTGCCGTCGGGCTGGCGCCGCTGGCGATCCCGCTCGCGCAGACGTTCGGCGGGGCCGTCTACGGGGTCAACCCGACGAGCGTCGTCGACGACGTCAACACTGGCACCGGCTCGCTGACCTTCTCCTCGACCGACCTGCGGGTCGCCGGTGTCGGCAAGCCGTTCCTGCTGGCCCGCACCTACAACTCCGCCGACACGACAGGTGGCGTCTTCGGACTCGGCTGGTCCTCGCTGCTCGACGTCGGCGTCACGCTGGTGAAGGGCAAGACCGCGACGGTCCGCGGCGAGGACGGCCAGCAGACCGTCTGGACCTACAGCGCGGCCGCCAAGACCTACCTCCCGCCGGCGGGAGCACGCGGCTCGCTCGACTGCGGCGGCAACGGCAACAGCTGCCGCGTCACCCGACCGGACGGCTCGTCGTGGGAGGTCAACATCACCGCCCCGGGCGGTGGGCAGCTGAAGACCTATCAGGCGGCGGACGGCTTCGGGCTGTCCTTCGACTGGTCGCCCGGCCGGGTCGTCATCAAGACCGACGCGAACGGCGGCTCGGGCCGCTCGGTCGCCGGCACGATCGACGGCTCGGGCCACCTGATCAAGCTGGTCACGCCGTCCGGGCGCAGCGTCGGCTACAGCTACCCGGGCGGGCTGCTCAGCAGCGTCAAGGACACCGCCGGGCGCACGTGGGGCTATGGCTACACCGGCGGCCTGCTCACGCGGCAGACCGACGCCGACGGCACCGACCGGCTCGTGGTCGGCTATGCCGGCGGCAAGGTCAGCTCGATCAGCAGCAAGGGCACGTCGCGACACACCGCGGACGACTTCAGCTATGCCGGCGCGGTCACCACCCGGCTGGCGCGCGAGGTCATCGGGGGAACGGACTCGACGGGCCGCTACACGTACACGTACAAGAACAACAGCCTCGTCGGGCAGACCAGCCCCTCGGGTGCCGCCAACGGGTACTCCTACGACGGCCACGGCAACCTGATCACCCTCGTCGACCCGCTCGGGTTCGCCCAGACGCTCGGCTACAACGCGAACGACGACCTGATCTCGCAGAAGACGCCGCTCAGCACCGTCTCGATGACCTACGACGGGCAGCACCGGATCCTGTCGCGCACCGACGCAGGCGGCGCCGTCTCGACCTACGGCTACAGCGGTCCGTACCTCACCTCGATCGTCTCGCCTGGCACGCCCAAGGTCGTGACGTCGCTGGCCTACAACAACCGCGGCCTGCTCTCGAGCGTCACGGGGCCGCTGAACAAGCAGACGTTCGGCTACGACTCTGCCGGCAACCGAGCCAGCTCGCGCCTGCTGACCCTCGACGGCGCGGCTCTGGACGGGCCCGGCACGACGAGCAGCTTCGACGAGGCCGGCCACCGGCTCACCAGCACCGACGCGAACGGGCGCACCAAGACGTGGACCTACAACGGGGCCGGCGACATGCTGACCCTGAAGGACTCCGACGGCTCGCTCACGACGTACTCCTACAACGGCGCCGCCGACCTCACCAAGGTCGTCAAGGGCACGCGCACCACGACGTACTCCTGGAACGAGAGCGCCCTCACGCAGACGACCACCACCGAGGGGCACCCGACCTCGACCGTCTACGACGCCTCCGGTCGCATCCTGCAGGAGAAGGCAGGCAGCTCCGTCACCACCAGCAACAGCTGGGACGGCAGCGGGCGGCTCGTCGACTCCACCGACACCACGGCGATCGCGACCCGTTTCACCTACGACCTCGCCAACAACCCGGTGCTCGTCAGCAGCAGCGCCGGTGACGTCCTGCGCAAGCAGTACGACGCGCTGAACCACCCGATCCGAGAGGTCCTCGACGGCGCCGTCACCAAGAAGGCGTACGACGCCTCGGGCAACCTGGTGTCCAGCACCGACCCGGCCGGGCACGTGACGACCTACACCTACACGGTGTCGAACGCGGTCAAGACGGTCACCACGGCCGCCGGCACCACGACCTACGGCTACGACGTGAACGACAACGTCACGAGCCTGACGGACCCGAAGGGGCACGTCACCAGCTACGGGTACGACGCGGCGAACCGCCGGACCTCGACGACCCTGGGTGCCAGCAGCACGACCTTCGGCTACGACCCGGCCGGCAACGTGGTCACCACGACCGACCCCGACGGGCGCAAGACCTCGTACACGCTCGACGCTCTCAACCGGGCGGTGAAGACGACCTACAGCCAGGGGAGCTCGTCCTTCGACGTCACGCAGAAGTACGACTCGATGGGCAACCGCACCAAGCTCGTCGACCCGACCGGGACGCACGACTACAGCTATGACAGCTCCGGGGCCCTGACCGCGGTCACCTACGCCGGCGGGACCTTCAGCTACGACCGGAGCACGCCCGGGACGATCGTCGAGACCTACCCCGACGGCACGAAGGTGTCCTACGGCGTCGACGACAGCAACGACGTCATGACCGTCGACTCCGGGGCCAAGGCGGACCCGAACTACGTCCACGTCAGCTACCTGCGCAACGCGCGCCGCTTCACCACCGGCATCGCGTTCTCCAACGGCGTGCTCGAGAACCGCTCCGTCGACCAGGCCGGCCGCGTGATGAGCCAGTCGCTCACGGTGGGCGGCACGCAGGCCGCCGAGGACGCGTTCACCTACGACGCGGCCGGAGAGCGGCTGACGCAGGTCGACAACGTCGCCGGCTCGACGACCACCAACAAGTACGGCTACGACGGCGCGGGCCGGCTCACCGGCTTCTCGAGCGCGTCCTCGTCGACAGGTGCCATCACCTGGCCGGCCGTCGACCTCTCGTCGCCCCTGACGACGACCAGCACCTCCGGTGTGACGCCGCCGCTCGCGCCCTCCCTCCCGGTCGTCGTGGGCGCCCCGTCCGGGGCTCCGACGGCCTACGGCTACGACGCGAACGGCAACCGGACGAGCACCCCGGGTGCGTCCTACGACGGGACGGACCAGCTCTCGGCCGTGACCGGCAAGACGAACAGCTATGACAGGGCCGGCAACCTCACCCGCTCCGGCACGGACACCTTCACCTACGACGCCGCCTCGCGCCTGGTCGCTGCCACGACGGCTGCCGGTTCGATCGCCTACACCTACGACGGTGACGGCAACCGCGTCAGCAAGACGCTCGCCGGTGCGACGACCCGCTACTCGTGGGACCCGGCCAGCAGCAAGCCGCAGCTCGCCCTGGAGCGCACCGGAGCCGGTGCGCTGATCCGGCGCTACCTCTACGGCGAGGGCCCGGTGGCGATGCAGACGCCGACCGCGACGTACTTCTACCACCTGGACCCGCAGGGCAGCGTCATGGAGCTGACCGACTCCTCGGGACAGCTGGCGGCGGCCTACCACTACGACGGCTACGGCGTCGTGACCGCGACTCCCGGCGCACCGGTGAACCCGCTGCTGTTCCAGAGCAGCTACCTCGACAGCGACACCGGCCTGTACGACATGGGCGCGCGCAACTACGACCCGAGCCTCGGCCGGTTCACCCAGCGCGATCCGCTGGAACGGCCGGTCGGGATCTCCGCCGTCTCGTCGTACGCCTTCGTCGACGACCGGCCCACGGTCTTCTCCGACCCCACCGGCATGTACGAGGCGTCGTCCAACGTCTTCTGGGCGCACACCACCGATGAGGCGAACGGCGGCGCGATCGCGGGCTACTCCGTCACGCTCTTCAAGGTCGCCAAGGCCGGCGGCAAGCAGGTCGCCGCGTTCGCCGCGGCCCCGGCCGACTACCTCGCGGCGAAGTGGGCGCCGATCTCCAAGCTCGGCAACACGATCAAGACGGGCGTCACCGACCTCGGCGCGTACCTCGCCGAGAAGCTGTCCTCCGCGGCGAGCTCCGCGGAGGCGGAGATCGTCGGGAACATCGGCGAGGCGGCCGGCAAGGAGGGGCAGGCCGCGCTCGGCGTGCTCGAGCGCAGCGGCGGCGAGATCGCCGAGCTCGGTGGCGAGGCAGGGGCGGTCACCGGCGAGAGCGCCGAGGTGCTCGCCGAGACCAGCAAGGCCGCCAAGTTCGGCGGGTACGCCCTGGCCGCGATCGGCATCGGCCTGCAGGCCTTCGTCACCGTCGAGGACTGCCTGCACGACACCGTCACCAAGTGCGTCGCCGACTCCGTCGGGCTCGCGGTGGCGACCATCGCGATCCTCGTCTGCGAGGGCGCCAGCCTCGGGTCCCTGACGCCGGTCTGCGGCATCGTCGGCGGGCTGCTGGCGGTGGGCCTGACCGAGGTCATCTCCCGCTACGGCCCGGAGATCGCGGACGCCTTCGTCTCGGCGTACGACGTCTCGGCCACCTGGGTGGTCGGCGCGGCGAGCGTGGTCGCTGATGCGGTCGTCACCGGCTTCAACACCGCGATCGCGGGCATCACGTCGGGCTTCAACGACGCCATCGACACCCTCGTCGGCGCCGGCTACAGCGCCTTGGAGCTCGGCAAGACGCTCTACACCGCGTTCGCCGCCGGCCTCGACACGACGATCAACGCGCTGGTCGGCTTCGGC
>JAODNF010000364.1 GCA_025464915.1 Frankiales bacterium
TCCTCTACGAGGGCACGCCGGACGCCGGCGGCAAGGACCGCTGGTGGTCGATCGTCGAGGAGCTCGAGGTCTCGATCCTCTACACGGCGCCCACCGCGATCCGCACCTTCATGAAGTGGGGGGACGACCTGCCCCAGGGTCGTGACCTCACCAGCCTCAGGGTGCTCGGTTCCGTCGGCGAGCCGATCAACCCCGAGGCCTGGATCTGGTACCGCGACGTCATCGGCGGCGGCCGCTGCCCGATCGTCGACACCTGGTGGCAGACCGAGACCGGCGCCATCATGATCAGCCCGCTCCCGGGGGTCACGTCGTGCAAGCCGGGTTCCGCGATGGGCCCGCTGCCCGGCATCGCCGTCGACATCTGCAACGAGGCGGGCGAGCCCAAGCGCGCCGGCTTCCTCACCCTCAACGAGCCGTGGCCGTCGATGCTGCGCGGCATCTGGAACGACGAGGCGCGCTACCGAGAGACCTACTGGTCCACGTTCGAGGGCCGCTACTTCGCGGGCGACGGCGCGAAGTACGACGAGGACGACGTGCTGTGGCTGCTCGGTCGGGTCGACGACGTCATGAACGTCAGCGGGCACCGGATCTCCACGACCGAGGTGGAGTCCGCGCTCGTCAGCCACCCCTCGGTCGCCGAGGCGGCCGTCGTCGGGGCCAATGACGCCACCACCGGGCAGGCCATCGTCGCGTTCGTCACCGTGAAGGGCTCCGTCGCCGACGACGTCAGCAGCGGCGAGGCGTTCGCCAAGGAGCTGCGCGACCACGTGGCGAAGCAGATCGGGCCGATCGCGAAGCCCCGGCAGATCCTCATCACGCCGGAGCTGCCCAAGACGCGCAGCGGCAAGATCATGCGGCGGCTGCTGCGGGACGTGGCGGAGCACCGCGAGCTCGGTGACGTGACCACCCTCGCCGACCCAACCGTGGTCAACGCCATCAACGACAAGATGGGCAGCGCTGCCAGCGAGGACTAGTTTCCGCTGGTGCCTCCCTTGATCCTGCTGGCGGACGACTCCCCGACGGTCCGCGCCCTGGCGAAGCTCGAGCTCGAGCACGCGGGCTACGAGGTGGTCGAGGCCGGTGACGGCGAGGAGACCCTGCGGCTGGCCAGGATCCGGCCCCCGGACGTCATCCTGCTCGATGTCGAGATGCCTCAGCTCGACGGGTACGAGACGGTGAAGGCGCTGAAGTCCGACCCGTTGACGACGCACATCCCGGTCGTGTTCCTCACCGGCCGCGTCGGACCGGACGACGTCGTCCGCGCCCTGCAGCTCGGCGGTCACGACTACCTCCGCAAGCCGCCGGAGCCCGCGGAGCTCCTCGCCCGCGTGGGCGCCGCCCTGCGCGTCAAGCAGCTGCAGGACGAGCTGGTGGCGCGCGGTGACGAGCTCGAGCGGATGAGCCGCACGGACTTCCTCACCGGTCTCAACAACCGACGCCACCTCGAGGAGGCGCTGCGCCGCGTCGGTGCCGGCGCGAAGCGGCACGGCTACCCGGTCGCCGTCCTGATCATCGACGTCGACCACTTCAAGCAGATCAACGACACCTTCGGCCACAGCACCGGCGACGAGGTGCTCATCGCCACCGCCCGACGCCTCGAGGCGAGCCTGCGCACGGAGGACGTCCTGGGGCGCTGGGGCGGGGAGGAGTTCCTCGTGATCCTGCCCCACACCGCGGCAGATGCGGCCGGCGTCCTGGCGGAGCGGCTGCGCGGAGTCGTCGCCGGGACGCCGGTGAGGACGCGGGCGGGCGAGGTCACCTTCACCATCAGCATCGGTGGCGCGGCGGCCGAGCAGGAGGGCCAGCACGACCTGCTCCGGATCGCGGACGTCGAGCTCTACGCCGCGAAGGACGCCGGCCGCAACAGCGTGCGCATCGTCGTCTCCCAGCCGTGATCCGGCACCGGGACGTCACAGCCTCCGGCCTGCGCTTCCACATCGCCGAGAGCGGCCCGGCGGACGGGCCGCTCGTGCTGCTCCTGCACGGCTTCCCGGAGTTCTGGTGGTCCTGGCGGCACCAGCTCGAAGCCCTCGGCGACCAGGGGCTGCACGCCGTCGCCCCGGACCTGCGCGGCTACGGCGGCACCGACAAGACACCCCGCGGGTACGACGGGTACACGCTGTCGGCCGACATCGCGGGCCTCGTCCGCGCCCTCGGGGCCGACGACGCCCATGTGGTCGGCCACGACTGGGGCGGGGCGCTCGCCTGGTCGACCGCCACGCTTCACCCGAAGGCCGTCAACCGGCTCACTGTGGTCTCGATGCCGCACCTGCTGCGCATGAGCGAGGCACTCCGGAGCGATCTCGAGCAGGCCCGCATGTCGTCGTACATGGCGTTCTTCCAGCTGCCCAGGCTGCCCGAGAACCGCCTGCTGTCAGGGGATCTCGTCTCGGAGCTGCTGCACCGGTGGGGTGGACCCGGCTTCCCCGACAGCGAGACCGAGCAGCAGTGCCGCCAGGCGATGGCGATCCCGGGCGCCGCGCACTGCGCGTTGGAGTACTACCGGTGGGCGTTCCGCTCGCAGCTGCGCCCGAGCGGCCACCGGTACGGCGCGCTGCTGGGCCGGGGCGTGCACGCCCCGGTGCTCCAGGTGCACGGCGAGGTCGACGGCTGCATCAAGGTCGACACCGCCCGCGGCTCCGAGCGCTGGTGCCACGGGGGCTACCGGCTCGAGGTGCTCGACGGCATCGGTCACTTCCCGCACCAGGAGTCCCCTGAGCGGATGACGGAGCTGATCCTGACCTAGCCGGCGCTCCCGCCGTGGGCGTCGGGCCTACGCGGCGGTGCTGCGGAGCTCGGCGGCGCGCGCGAGGTTGGCCAGGAAGCCCTCCGCCATCGCGGTGAGGGCCGTCGTGTCCAGCACCTCCGGGTCGAACCCGGTGCTCTCGAGGACGAGGGCGGCATGCGTGCCGAGCTCGCCGTCGGCGCCGGGGGCGTAGGCGAGGACCAGCTCGGCCGTGGTCTCCGGCAGTCCGGGACCGGCCCACTCGAAGCGGGAGACGTACGAGGTGGGCGTGCGTCGCGGCGGGAGGGCACGTACCGAGGCGGCCGCGGTGCGCTCGGCCGACAGCTCGGTCTCGACGACCACGCGGCCACCGACGTCGGCGACCCGCCGCACACCGGGCCAGAGCTCGAAGGCGGTGGGGCCGGCCAGGAGCAGGGCGGTGCTGGTCGGGTCCGCGGCGATCCGCCGCGTGAGGCGGGTGCGGTGCGAAGGCGATGCTGGGGGCACGGCGCACCTCCAAGGTCTCGGTTCAGGGGGGTGCTTGCAACTGTAAGCACTCAGCAAGCGCACGTCGAGGACGTGGGCTGTGAGAGAGCGCACCGGCATCCGGGAACTTTCGGGAGATCCGGACAAACCATCGCGTTTCACTTGGCCGGTGCTTCTGCCGATAAGCCTTCTGGGGCTACCGTGCCCCCGCACGCCAGAGGGGGGTCCGTCGTGCGCAAGGCAGTCCGGTCGGCCGTCGTGGCCGCCGCTGTGACCGGTGCGGTCGCCGCGGTGCACATGCGGTCCAGCACGAAGGCGACGAGCGACCCGAGCATGCCCACGACCAAGAGCACCGCGCCGAAGGCGCCCGCCGAGCGCGCCGCGAAGCCCAGCGCGAGGCGCACGACGCGCACCACGAAGGCGGCCGTGGCGCCCGTCGTCCCGCAGCAGCGCCGCAGCGAGGTCGACGAGCTCGGCCTGCGCACCGACGAGCTGGTCGTGGCCGAGCACGAGGCCCGGGACGCCCGGCTCCTCGCCCTCCTCGACGACTAGGACGACCACCGCCCGTGGATGCGTGCCGCTGCCCCCACGATTCCTACGTGGGCCAGCG
>JAODNF010000371.1 GCA_025464915.1 Frankiales bacterium
CGGACACGATGTGCAGTCCGCCCGCGAAGCGCAGCAGCGTGGCCATCTCGGCCTTGCGGCAGCAGGGCTTCGTCACGGACAGCCGCGACAGCTCGTCCTTGACGGCAGCCGTCATCGCCATCTATGCGCTCCCCTTCAGGATGTCTCGGTAGACCGCAGCCAGGCGGTCGGGATCGTGCCGTGGGGTGCCGTCACCGAGGGAAACGGGGGCCAGCACGAGCCGGCCCCCCGCTGACTCCACGGCCTCCATCAGACCATGCCTGTCCAGCACCCTGTCCACGTCGGCCACCACGACGTCCACGGACATCTCCGGCGCGTGGGCGAGGAGCACCTCCAGGTGGGTCTCCGGCGAGTACCCCTCGGTCTCCCCCGGCTGCGGCGCGAGGTTCAGCGCCACGACCAGCTGAGCCGGCGTCTTGACCAGCGCATCGCGGATCTCGGGCACCAGCAGGTGCGTGATCACGCTGGTCAGCCACGACCCCGGACCGAGGACGACGACGTCGGCGTCGAGCACCGCCTGCACGGCCTCTGGGCAGGCCGGCGGGTCCTCGGGAAGCAGCTGCAGGGCGCACACGTCGCCCGTCGTCGTAGCCACGGCGACCTGGCCGACGACGCGGGACACGGCCGAGGAGTCCGCCGGGTCGAGACCCACGACCTCCGCGACGATCTCCAGGGGCGTCGTCGATGCCGGCAGCACCCGGCCTCGGGCACCCACGAGCCGTCCCACGAGGTCGAGGGAGGCGACCAGTCCCAGGTCGTCCGTCAGCCCCGCCAGGACGAGGTTGCCGATGGCGTGGCCCGACAGCGGCCCGTCCCCGCCGAACCGGTGCTGCAGCAGGCGCGCCCAGGTCTGCGACCACTCGTCCGCCCCGCACAGCGCGGCGAGCGCCATCCGTAGGTCGCCGGGGGGCACCATCCCGAGCTCCTGGCGCAGCCGACCGCTCGAGCCGCCGTCGTCGGCGACGGTGACGATCGCCGTCAGGTCGTCCGTGAGCTGCTTCAGCGCCTGCAGCGACGCCGCGAGCCCGTGCCCCCCACCGAGGGCGACCACCTTCGTCACTCGCGCCCCAGGTCACGGTGCTGCACGACGATCTCGAGGCCGTCCGCCCGGAGGCGCCGCCCGAGCTCCTCGGACATGGCGACGCTGCGGTGCTTGCCCCCGGTGCAGCCGACGGCGAGCAGGGCATACCTCTTGCCCTCCCGCAGGTACCCCTCGGCGAGCAGCTTCACCAGTCCTTCGTACCTGTCGAGGAACTCGCCGGCGCCCTCGCGGCTCAGGACGTAGTCCCGGACCGGTTCCTGCAGCCCCGTCTGCGCGCGCAGCTCCGGTACCCAGTGCGGGTTCGGCAGGAAGCGGCAGTCGACGACCAGGTCCGCGTCGACGGGCAGGCCGTACTTGTAGCCGAAGGAGGTCAGCGTCAGCTGCAGGGGCGCTGCGGACGCCTTCTCGTCGAAGGCGGCGCCGACCCGCTCGCGCAGCGCGTAGACGTTGAGCAGGCTGGTGTCGAGCACGAGGTCGGCCGCTGCCCGGGTCTCGCGCAGCAGCTCGCGCTCCTCGGCGATGCCCTCGACCAGGCCGCCGCTGTCCTGGAGCGGGTGCGGACGTCGTACCGAGTCGAAGCGCCGCACCAGGGCCTCGTCGCTCGCCTCGAGGAACAGCACCCGCGCCCGGGTCCCTCGCGCGGCCAGCTCTGCCAGCGCCGTCGCGAGGTCGCCCGCGAACGGCCGCGACCGCGTGTCGGTGACCACGCAGACCTTCTCGACGGCGCCCTCGGAGCCGACGGCGAGGTCGACCATGGTGCCCAGCAGCGACGGGGGCAGGTTGTCGATGACGAACCAGCCCAGGTCCTCGAGGTGGTGGGCCGCCGTCGACCGGCCGGCACCCGACAGCCCCGTGACGACGACCAGCTCGAACGTCACGCCACACCCCCTCCGCCGCGAAGGGCGGTCATTCGACGACCTCACCGGTGGCGGGGTTGAAGGCAGGGACGGGTACGTCGGAGGCGAGCGCGGCCACGACGGCCTCGGCCGTCGCGCGTCCCACCCCCTGCACCTCCATGACCTCCTCGACCGTGGCGGCTCGGAGCCGCTTCAGCGACCCGAAGTGTCGCAGCAGCGCCTTGCGGCGGCTCTCACCCAGTCCCGCGATGCCGTCCAGGGCACTGGTGGTCATGGCCTTCGAGCGCTTCTGGCGGTGGAAGGCGATGGCGAACCGGTGCGCTTCGTCGCGCACCCGCTGGAGCAGGTAGAGGCCCTCGCTGGTCCGCGGCATGATCACGGGGTCGTCCTGGCCCGGCAGCCAGACCTCCTCGAGCCGCTTCGCCAGCCCGCACAGCGCCACGTCGACGATGCCGAGCTCGTCCATGGCCCGCTGCGCGGCGGCGACCTGCGGCGGGCCGCCGTCGACGACGACGAGGTTCGGCGCGTAGGCGAACTTCTTCGGCCGGCCGGTCTCCTCGTCCAGCTCCGGCTCGGTCTCGGAGAGGTAGCGCGCGAAGCGACGGCTGATCACCTCGTGCATGGACGCCACGTCGTCCTGGCCCTCGACGCCCTTCACCGTGAAGCGGCGGTACTCGGACTTGCGGGAAAGACCGTCCTCGAACACGACCATGGAGGCGACGACGCTCGTGCCCTGGAGGTTCGACACGTCGAAGCACTCGATGCGCAGCGGCGCCTCGTCGAGCTCGAGCGCCTCCTGGATCTCGGCCAGGGCCATCGACCGCGCCGTCAGGTCGCTGGCGCGCTTGGTCTTGTGCAGGGCGAAGGACTGCTTGGCGTTGAGCTCGACCGTCTCCATGAGTGACCTCTTGTCGCCGCGCTGCGGGACACGGACGCTGACGTTGGTCCCGCGGAGCTGCTTGAGCCATCGCTCGATCGCTTGCGTGTCAGGGGGAAGCGCCGGCACGAGCACCTCGCGTGGCACGTCCGAGCCGGCGGTCGCGTCGCCGTACTCGTCCTCGTCCTCGCCGTAGACCTGGGCGAGGAACTGGCCGATCAGCTCGCCCGTGGTGACCTCTTCGACCTTGTCGACGACGTACCCGTGCTGACCGCGGATGCGGCCGCCCCGCACGTGGAAGACCTGCAGCGCCGCCTCGAGCTGGTCCTCGACGATCCCGATCACGTCGGCGTCGGTGCCGTCGGTGAAGACGACGGTCTGCTTCTCCAGCGCCTTCTTCATCGCGCCGACGTCGTCGCGGAGGCGCGCGGCCCGCTCGTAGTCCTGCACGTCCGCGGCCTCGCGCATCTGCTGCTCGAGACGGCGCACGAACTTCGTCGACGAGCCGGCCATGAAGTCGCAGAAGTCGTCGACGATCTCGCGGTGCTCCTCCTGGGAGACCCTTCCGACGCAGGGGGCTGAGCACTTCCCGATGTAGCCCAGCAGGCACGGGCGGCCGACCTGGCCGGCGCGCTTGAAGACTCCGGCGGAGCAGGTGCGCGCCGGGAAGACCCGCAGCAGCAGGTCGAGGGTCTCCCGGATCGCCCAGGCGTGGGCGTACGGCCCGAAGTAGCGGACGCCCTTGCGCTTCGGTCCGCGCATCACCTGCAGCCGCGGGTACTCCTCCTGGAGCGTGACCGCGAG
>JAODNF010000378.1 GCA_025464915.1 Frankiales bacterium
GTCGTACCGACCGTACCTCCCGGCAGCCCCTCGCCGGTCGTCGACCCGTTCGCGGACGGTCCGCCGCCCGGAGCAGCGGCCGTGCCTGACGTCGTCGTCCCGGGTGCGGCCGCTGCCGGTCTGCCCAGTCCCTGCAGGTCGGACGTCTGCTGCTGCGCCAGCGGAACCGTCGTGCCGCAGGCGGTCGCCAGCAGCAGCGAGAGGGCGACCAGGGCGCGCTGCGGGTGGGACATCCGGCTCCTCCGACAAACAGTCAGAGCGGACCGTACAGGGTGCCGAAACACCTGACAACGGGGGTCCAGTCGCACCGGTTCGGGCCGATGGCGGCCCGGTGAGAATTTACAGACAGTATTGACTGTTAGTTGGCGGGGCTCTAGCGTCTGAATCTCGGACGCAACGACCCTGAGAGGCCCAGCATGCTCGCTGCACGACGCCGTCCGGCGCGCCGGCTGCTCCTGCCCTTCGGCCTCGCCGTGGCCCTGGCGGGGTGCGGGAGCACGGTCCAGCAGTCGTCGACGGCCCAGTCGCTCGGCGGTGCGGACGGCGTGTCGCCCTCGTCAGCAGCCGGTCAGGTCGCCGGCACGAGCACCGGGCAGCTCGCCGGCGGCGGCACGGGCGGGCAGGCTGTCGGGGGCGGTGGCACCGGCACGAGCGGGACCAGCAGCGCGACCTCGGGCACGGGCGGCGCGTCGAGGAGCGGCAGCGGTTCGGTGCCGAGCGCCGGCGTCCCGCGCGGCCTGAAGAACGTCACCTCCCCGATCTCGATCGGCATCCTCGACCTCGGCTCACCGAACGGCGCGGCCTCGGCGCTCGGCGCCGGCTACTCGACCACCACGAGCGGCGCGGACGTGACCAAGGCGCTCGTCCGCTACTACAACAAGCACGGCGGCATCGCCGGTCGCGCCATCAAGCCGGTCGAGTACACGATCCAGGTGACGTCGGGGAACTACCAGACCGAGATGCAGGCCGCTTGCGCCGACTTCACGCAGGACCACAAGGTCGCGGCGACCATCTCGGTGCTGGCGAACTCCTACTTCTCCAACTACGAGGCGTGCCTGTCCAAGGCAGGTGTCCCGGACTTCGCCGGGCCGACGGGCAGCGCCGACGAGCACGACCTGGCGGCCTACCCGGGCTTCGTGTCGGTGAGCTCGCCGAGCACCAACCGGCGCTTCACGGAGATGATCAACCGGTTCGTCGCGAGCGGCTACCTGACGGCGAAGAGCAAGGTCGGCGTGATCGTCGAGGACTGCTCGTACAACACGCGCGCCTACGACCAGACGATCGCCGTCGTGGCGAAGAGCCACGGGATCAGCCTGATGCGGCGCGACATCAGCTGCATCAACGGCTTCGCCGACGCGGGCTCCGCCATCAGCGCCTTCGGCTCCGCCGTCCTGCCGTTCCGCAGCGCCGGCGTGGACCGGGTCATGTTCGTGAGCAACTACGAGGGCGTCGGCCTGTTCGCGTTCGAGAACAACGCGAGCTCGCAGGGCTACCAGCCGAGCTACCTGCTGACGTCCACGAGCGGAGGATCGGCACTGGCCGGCCAGTTCAACGACGCCCAGCTGCACCGCATGCGAGGCGTCGGCTGGTCGCCCGTCCTCGACGTCGCGCCGCGCGTCCAGGCGTCGCCCTCGACCAAGCGCTGCCGGACGATCCTGGCAGGCGAGGGCATCCGACCGCAGTCCAAGGCCGACGACCTCATCGACATCGTGTGCGACCAGTTCTTCGCGCTCGAGGCGACGCTGAAGGCGACATCGGGGCACTCGTCCCGGGCCGACCTCCTGAGCGGCCTGCGCTCGCTGGGGACCAGCTACGTCAGCGCCTTCACTCTGGGCGGGGCGACGGACTACACGACCCGACGCGACGGGCCACGAGAGTTCGCCATCTGGGGCTACAGCACGAAGTGCAGCTGCATGGACTACCTGACGCCGCCGAGCTGACGAGGTCGTCCCGAGCGCCGGGGAGCGGAGCTAGGTCGCGGCGAGCAGGGTGGTCACCAGCTCTGCGTGGGCCCACGCCAGGCCGCGCGCCCCCCGTGGCTGCCCGGTGACGGGGTCGAGCTGCTCGCTGATCGCCGTCGGGTCGGTGTGGGCCAGCACGAAGGCGAGGTGGCCTTCGCCCTCAGCCCGGTGCCCGCTGTGCAGGTGGTGCTGGGCGAGCCAGAGCGAGCAGACCGGCCAGGGACCGCCGCCGGTCGAGCCGTAGCCGTCATTCGCGTCGTCGGGAAACCGCCCGATGCCGGCGCCATGCGCGTGGTGCAGCCGCCAGGTCGCGTTGACGGGCCAGCGCTCCGCGTCCAGCTCCAGCGCCAGGACCACGGCGGAGACCGCGTGGAGGTCGTCCAGCAACGGGTCGAACCCCAGGACCGCACTCCCCACGGCACCGGCGTCTGCCGGTGGACTGCCTGCCGCGCAGGCGATCCCGGCGCGGAGCAGGGCGCGACGCCGAAGGTTCCGGGCATGGAACGACCGGCCGTAGGCGTTCTCCCAGAGGTCGTAGCCCGGAGCCTCCCCGATCTCGATGAGATGACGGACGAACCGCTCGGACGCATCGGGCGCGACGGCCTGGAGCAGCAGGGCCGTGGCTGCCGGGCCGTCGTGCTGCGGATCGCCGTAGCCCCCGACGATGTCACCGTCGACCGTCCTGCGGCTGGCACTGAGATCCCCGGTGAGCCCGGTGAGGAAGGCCACGTAGCCGTCCAGCCTTCGCCGGGCCCGTTCCCGAAGGTCGGCTGGTCCGCGGACGGCGAGATCGCGGAGGGCGAAACCGACGGCCGCAGCGTCGCGCTGCCAGGTGAACCAGTAGTCCGGTTCGCCGGGGGCGGCACGCGGTGCCGCTGTGATCGCACCCGAGGCTGCGCAGCACCTCTCGAGAGCGTCGAACGACTGCCGCAGCAACGCCTCGACAGCAGGCACGGCCGGGGCGAGCGAGCGGGCGACACCGCGCAGCACCTCGGGGTCACAGGGCAGCAGTGCCGGCGCCTCGAGCCCTGCACCGGCGGCGCGGAAGGCGGCGCCGGCCCGCTCCTGCTCGAACGCGGACGCGATCCGGTTCAGCACCTGGGCCGCGGTGGCGACGGTGGCGAGCATCCACCCAGGTGCGTCGCCCGGGCCGACGTACCAGGCCGTGCAGTGCGGCACGGCCGGGTGCTCGCGTCCGAAGACGGCGACGCTGATGCCGCCTAGGGTGAGGTCATGGTCGTCGATGCGCACGACCGGCAGGCCCAGCCTGGCCAGCGCCTGCGCGGTGTCGCCGGACAGCGCCTCGGCGTCGACGAGGACGCGCTCGGGGCCTCCGACGATGCGGATCACCGGTGAGCCTGCGGATCGGCGTTCTGGCATCGATCGCGCACCGCACCCCGCCGCTGGCCTACGGGCCCTGGGAGCAGGTCGCGTCGACGCTGGCCGAAGGCCTCGTGGCCCTCGGGCACGACGTCACGCTGTTCGCCACCGCGGATTCCCTGACCGCGGCGCGGTTGCACAGCGAGGCAGCGACCGGGTACGAGGAGGACGTCTCGCTCGACGCCAAGGTCTCCGAG
>JAODNF010000380.1 GCA_025464915.1 Frankiales bacterium
CCGGACGGCTCGCGGCTGCACGTCGTCGTGCCGGACATCGTGCGACGGCACTACAGCGTCAACGTCCGAAAGTTCCTGCTGCAGGCCAACAGCCTCGACGAGCTGGTCGGTCTTGGCACTCTGACGCCGCAGGCCGCCCGGTTCCTCGAGGCCGCCATCGTCGCCGGGCTCAACATCATCGTGGCCGGGGGCACGCAAGCCGGCAAGACGACGCTGCTGAACTGCCTGGCGGCGGCGATCCCGGGCCACGAGCGCGTGATCACCTGCGAGGAGGTCTTCGAGCTCCGGCTGTCCAACCCCGACGTCGTGGCCATGCAGACCCGCCAGGCCAACCTCGAGGGCACCGGCGAGATCCAGCTGCGGCGCCTGGTCAAGGAGGCCCTGCGGATGCGGCCCGACCGGATCGTCGTCGGGGAGGTGCGCCAGGAGGAGTGCCTGGATCTGCTCATCGCCCTCAACTCCGGTCTGCCAGGCATGTGCAGCATCCACGCGAACAGCGCCCGCGAGGCCATCGTGAAGATGTGCACGCTGCCGCTGCTGGCCGGGGAGAACGTCGGCCACGCCTTCGTCGTGCCGACCGTCGCGAGCTGTGTCGACATCGTGGTGCACGTCGCGAAGGACGGCAGTGGTCACCGTCGGGTCCGCGAGATCGTCGCCGTACCGGGCAGGGTCGAGGGCGACGTCGTGGAGGTGGCGGACCTGTTCGTGACCCGCAACGGGCGGTTGAGCCGTGCCGACGGCTACCCGCCGCACCTCGAGCGCTTCGAGTGGGCCGGTATCGACCTGCCGTCCCTGCTCCAGCAGGACACCTGACGTGGGCGGCTTCCTCGGCCTGCTGCTCGGCATCGGGCTGCTGCTCGTGTGGCGGGCCCGCACCACGCCGCCGAGGCCGCGCTCGCAGGACGAGGGCTGGCAGGTCCGGACCCGCGAGCTCCTGGTCCAGGCCGGCATCGAGGGGGTCAGCCCGAGCCAGCTGCTGACCGCGTCTGTCGCCCTCGGCCTCGTCACCTTCGTGCTGGTGGTCGGGACCAGCAAGGTTCTCGTCATCGGCCTGGCCTTCGGCGGCTTCGCCGCGCTGCTCCCGCTGACCCTGGTGCGCCGCCGGCGTGCGCAGCGCTCGGTGGAGCTGCGCGAGGTCTGGCCAGAGGCGGTCGACAACCTCGCCAGCGGCGTCCGCGCCGGGCTGTCCCTGCCGGAGGCCCTCACGCAGCTGGGGGTGCGGGGTCCCGAGCAGCTCCGGCAGGCGTTCCGACGGTTCGGCGAGGACTACCGCGCGACCGGCCGCTTCGCGGAGTCCCTCGACCGGCTGAAGGCGAACCTTTCGGACCCCGTGGGTGACCGGGTCGTCGAGGCGCTGCGGATGGCGAGAGAGGTCGGCGGCACCGACCTCGGCCGGCTGCTGCGCACGCTGAGCGCCTTCCTCCGCGAGGACGCCCGCACCCGGGCGGAGCTCGAGACCCGACAGGGATGGACGGTCAACGCCGCGCGCCTGGCGCTGGCCGCCCCCTGGGTCCTGCTCCTGCTGCTCAGCACCCAACCGACGGCCGTCGCGGCCTACAACACCGCGGCCGGGGTCCTGGTGCTGGTCCTGGGCGGCGGCATCAGCTTCGTCGCCTACCGGGTGATGATCCGCATCGCGAGGCTCCCGATCGAGCGGCGCGTCCTCCGGTGAGCGCGGCACTCGCCGGAAGCGGGCTGGGCCTGCTCGCCGGGACCGGCCTGTTCCTCGCCGTGACGGGCACCCCCCTGACCCGCAGACCGCGCCTGGACGCGCGGCTGGCGCCGTACCTGCGTGACACGCCGCGCCCGTCCCGGCTGCTGGACCACCGCCCCGCCCTGACGCCCTTCCCGACGTTCGAGCGACTTCTCGGCCCGTTCCTCACCGATCTCATGCAGGGCGTCGAGCGCTGGGTCGGCGGTGTCACGTCCGTGCGCCGCCGGCTCGAGCAGGCGGGCGGCGAGATGACCATGGAGCAGTTCCGGGCGGAGCAGGTGCTGTGGGGCTTCTTCGGCCTGGCCGCGTCCTTCGGTCTCGCGCTCCTGTCGGTCGTCTCCGGCTCCGGGACGAACCCGATCGCCCTGCTCGTGAGCGCGGGGATGTTCACGGTGCTGGGCGTCCTGGGCCGGGACCGATGGCTCACCCGGCAGGTCCAGCAGCGCGAGGGGCGGATGCTCGAGGAGTTCCCGACCATCGCGGAGCTGCTGGCCCTGGCGGTGACGGCGGGTGAGGGCGCCGTCGGCGCGCTCGAGCGGGTCACGCGGATCTCGGGCGGCGAGCTCGCCAAGGAGCTCGGTCGTGCACTCGCCGACGCGCGCGCCGGCTCCTCCCTGGTGCAGTCCCTGGAGGGGATCGCCCAGCGCACCTCCCTCGCGCCGCTCGCGCGCTTCGTCGACGGGGTCGCGATCGCTGTCGAGCGCGGGACGCCGTTGGCTGACGTCCTGCGCGCGCAGGCGGTGGACGTGCGCGAGGCCGGCAAGCGCGCGCTGCTCGAGTCGGCCGGCCGTCGCGAGATCGCGATGATGGTGCCCGTCGTGTTCCTGGTGCTGCCGGTGACGGTGCTGTTCGCACTGTTCCCCGGCTTCTACGGACTGCGTCTGGTGGCCGGCTGATGTCACCCGGACGGATCAGTGCATCTCGGGCACAATGCCCGTGCCTGAGGAGGACCCCATGACCCTGACCAAGCTTGCCCTGCGCTTGCGCCATCGCGACGACCGAGGTGACATCCCCGGCTGGGTGCTCATCACGATCATGACGGCCGGCCTCGTGACGCTGGTCTGGGGCGTGGCCAGCGACCAGCTGACCGAGATCCTCAAGTCCGCCCTGAACTCGGTGAAGTCGCCCTGACATGAGCGAGAGCGATGACGGCGCCGCCGTCGTCGACTTCGTGCTCGTCAGCGTGCTGCTCATCTCGCTGTTCCTGCTGGTCCTCCAGGTCGGCGTCGTCCTGCACGTGCGCAACGTGCTCGTGGCGTCGGCGGCGGAGGGCGCCCGCTACGGAGCCAACGCCGACCGCACGCCGGAGGAGGGCGCGGCGAGGGCGAAGGACGTGATCCGCGACGCGCTGGGCGGCCGGGTCGCCGACTCGATGACGTGCGAGCCGGTCGAGGGCGAGGAGCTCGACGGCCAGCCCGTGGTCGACGTCCGCTGCACCGGACCGATGCCGATCGTGTTCCTGCCGACCGGTGCCTTCTCGCTGACGGTCCACGGCCACGCCATCGAGGAGTCGCCGTGAGGGCCCGTGGCGACGAGGGCAACGCGATGGTCGAATTCACGTACCTGGCGGTGCTCCTGATGGTGCCTCTCGTCTACGTCCTTCTCACCGTCTTCCTCGTGCAACGCGCTGCGTTCGGGACGACGGAGGCCGCGCGCGAGGGCGCCCGCGCCTACGAGAAGGCGTCCGGCGGAGACCTCGGCGAGCAGCGAGCCCGAGATGCGATCACCCTTGCGCTGAAGGACCAGGGCGTCACGGAGGCCCCCGTGATCGGCTTCGACTGCGGCGGCACGGAGTGCGCCGGTCCCGGCGGTCGCGTGAAGGTCAGCGTGACCTACTGGGTGAAGCTGCCGGTGCTCGGGTCGGTGTTCGGTGACGCCCGCCGAGGTGCGATCAAGGTGCAGGCCAGCCACGTCGAGTTCGGGGACCGGTATGCGGCGCCGTGACGACGAGGGCACGATCCTGTTCCTCACCATCGGGCTGACCGTCGTCCTCATGCTCCTGGTCGCCGTCGTGATCGACGTGTCGAAGGTGGTGCTGGCGAAGCGGGCGCTGGCCGCCTCCGCCGACGGGGCGGCGATCGCCGCAGCTCAGCAGGCGGACCGGCGGAGCATCGTGGAGAACGGGCTGGGGGAGCGGGTCCCGCTCGACCGTGCCGAGGTCGCGGACGTGGTCGCGCAGTACCAGGACGAGGCCCGCGGTGAGCAGCCCGGTCTCGAGCTCGTCGGCGACGTGGATCCCGGCGACCCGAGCACGGCGGTCGTGCAGGCTCGCCGCACGGTGGCACTGCCGTTCGTCGGGTGGCTGGGTGTCGGAGACGTCGACCTGCGAGCCACCGCTCACGCCCGGTCGCCGGTCACTCCCTGAGGCAGGGTCCGGTCCCGGCACCGGCGACTAGGCTGCGCTCTCGTGGCCGCCGACCGATCCGCTGACCTGAAGGCCCTCGACGCCACCCTCACGAGCATCGAGAAGGTGCTCGACGTGCCGAAGCTCCGCCAGGAGGTCGTCGACCTCGAGGAGCAGGCCGCGATGCCGGGCCTCTGGGACGACCAGGAGAAGGCCCAGCGGATCACCGGTCAGCTGTCGGCGGTGCAGGCCGACTTGAAGCGCATCGACTCCTACCGCTCTCGTCTCGAGGACCTCGGCGTCCTCTACGAGATGGCCGCCGAGGAGCACGACGAGGCGACGGTCCTCGAGGCCGACAACGAGCTCGCCGGGTTGCAGAAGGAGATCGGCTCCTTCGAGGTGCGGACCCTGCTGTCAGGGGAGTACGACGCGCGGCACGCCCTCGTGCAGCTCAGCCCCGGCCAGGGCGGCACCGAGGCGCAGGACTGGGCCCTCATGCTCTGGCGGATGTACTACCGCTGGGCCGAGCGGCACAACTACACGCTGGACGTCTTCGAGTGGCAGGAGGCCGAGGAGGCCGGCGTGAAGTCGGTCGTCTTCGAGGTCAAGGCGCCGTACGCCTACGGCACCCTCGCCGGTGAGCACGGCGTGCACCGGCTGGTCCGCATCAGCCCGTTCGACAACCAGAACCGCCGCCAGACGACGTTCGCGGCGGTCGACGTGACGCCGGTGGTGGAGACCACCGACTTCGTCGAGATCGACGAGAAGGACCTGCGCGTCGACGTCTTCCGGAGCTCCGGCCCGGGCGGCCAGGGCGTCAACACGACCGACTCCGCGGTCCGCATCACGCACCTGCCGACCAACATCGTCGTCAGCTGCCAGAACGAGCGGTCCCAGATCCAGAACCGGGCCGCGGCGATGGTCGTGCTGCAGACCAAGCTCCTCGAGCGCAAGCGCGAGGAGGAGCTGGCGACGATGAACGACATCCGGGGCGACAAGAGCGCGAACGCCATGGGCTCGCAGATCCGCAACTACGTGCTGCACCCCTACCAGATGGTCAAGGACCTGCGCACCGGCGTGGAGACGTCCAACACCCAGGGCGTCCTGGACGGCGAGATCGACGAGCTGGTGGAGGCCGCGATCCGCTGGCGCCGCACCTCCGGCGACGAGGAGTAGAGCGGTACGGCTGGCAGGAGAGCCGCAGAGCGATCCCTGGCGGTCGGTCGCCGGCAGAGATCAGCGCAGGACGAGGGCGAGCAGGCCGAGGGCCGTTCCCAGCACCAGAAGCAGGCCGGCGGGGAGCGTGCGCTGAGCGCGGAGACGCTCGCGGGAGGCTCGGCACGTGGCGCAGCGACCGAGCTCGACCAGCCCGGAGCAGTGCGCGCAGACCAGGTCGTAGCTCACGTGTCCTCCTTCGGCCTCCCAGATTACCTGTCGGTCGCGGGTCCCGCTTCCTGGAGCGCCCGGTACCTAGACTGGACGGGTGATCCGCATGGAGAGGGTGGTCAAGAACTACCCGACGAGCACGCGCCCAGCGCTGGACGGGGTCGACGTCGACATCGAGAAGGGCGAGTTCGTCTTCCTCGTCGGCTCGAGCGGCTCGGGCAAGTCCACGTTCCTGAGGCTCATCCTCAAGGAGGAGACGCCGACCTCGGGCCGGGTGCACGTGGCCGGCAAGGACCTCGGTTCGCTCTCCACGTGGAAGGTCCCGGCCCTGCGCCGGTCGATCGGCTGCGTGTTCCAGGACTTCAGGCTGCTCCCGAACAAGACCGTCTTCGAGAACGTCGCGTTCGCGCTCGAGGTCATCGGCAAGCCGCAGGGGTCCATCAACAAGCTCGTGCCCGAGGTGCTCGACCTGGTCGGCCTCGACGGCAAGGCGCAGCGCCGCCCGGACGAGCTGTCCGGCGGTGAGCAGCAGCGCGTCGCGGTGGCGCGCGCGTTCGTCAACAGGCCGATGATCCTCATCGCGGACGAACCGACGGGCAACCTCGACCCGAACACCTCGGTGGGCATCATGAAGCTGCTCGACCGCATCAACCGCACCGGGACCACTGTCGTGATGGCAACGCATGACGCGTCCATCGTCGACTCCATGCGCCGTCGCGTCGTAGAGCTGTCGAACGGGAAGGTCGTCCGCGACCAGTCTCGCGGCGTCTACGGCTACGGCGCCTGACTGCCGAAGGAACCTACGTGCGCGCTCAGTTCGTCACCAGCGAGATCCTGATCGGTCTCCGTCGCAACCTGACCATGACCATCGCCGTCATCATCACGACCTCGGTGAGCCTCGCCCTGGTGGGTGGCGCCCTGCTCATGAACAAGCAGGTCGGCCTGATGAAGAGCACCTGGTACGACAAGATCGAGGTGTCGGTCTTCCTCTGCAACAAGATCGTCGACACGCCCAACTGCCACTCGTCGGACGTGACGCAGGCCCAGCGCGACCAGATCAACGCCGACTTGACGAGCAACCCGCAGGTCCAGAAGGTCTACTACGAGTCCAAGGCCGAGGCCTACAAGAACTTCGAGGTCCAGTTCAGGAACTCGCCGGAGATCGTCAAGAACACCAGCCCCGACGCGCTGCCCGAGTCCTTCCGCGTCAAGCTCAAGGACCCCAGCAAGTACGACGTCGTCGCGAGCGCGGTCGCGGGCGAGCCGGGCGTCGACCAGGTCACGGACATCCGCAAGACCCTGGCGCCGTTCTTCAAGTTCCTCAACGGCATGCGCGACGCGATCATCGTCGTGGCCGGCGTCGCGCTGATCGCCTGCGCGCTGCTGATCTTCAACACGATCCGGGTCGCCGCGTTCAGCCGTCGGCGTGAGACCGGCATCATGCGGCTGGTCGGCGCGAGCAACCTCTACATCCGGTTGCCGTTCCTGCTGGAGGGGGCGCTCGCGGGAGCCTTCGGCGCGGGGATCGCGTTCGGCTTCTTGGCCGTCGCGAAGATGACGTTCATCGACCGGGTGCTCCACCCCGCGATCACGTTCACGCCGTTCGTGGGCTGGCACGAGGTGGCGTCGACGATCCCCTGGCTGTTCGGAATAGGCGTGATCATCTCCGTGCTGTCGTCGTTCCTCGCGATCCAGCGGCACCTGCGCGTCTGATACCTCCTCGCCCGGCTCCCTAGACTGGCGGGATGCCGAGTCGCCAGCTGATCCGCCGTGCGGCGATCAGCGCTGGCGCGGTGCTGGCGCTGTCGGGCACGTTCGTTCTCGGCGTGGTGGCCGGCGCGGGCAGCACGCCGGACCACGACAGCCCGCCGCCCGCGGGCGTCCTGGACGACGCGGCAGACCAGATCGCCGGCTCCTCGCTGCTGCCGGTCGACCGCGACGCTCTCGACGCCGCGGCCATCAAGGCGATGCTCGCGACAGCCGGCGACCAGTGGGGCAGCTGGGCCGAGGGCGACGGGACGAACGGGTCCTACGCCGGCGTCGGCATCTGGCTGCGGGGGACCGGAGCGTCCCTCGTGATCTCACAGGTCGCGGCCGACAGCCCGGCGCGCCGGGCGGGCGTGCAGGTCGGCGACGAGCTGACGCAGGTCGACGGCCGCTCCACCGACGGCCTGACGCCGGCCGACGTCGCCAGTGCGCTGCGCGGGAACCCGGGCACCACGGTGCGGCTCGCCCTGCTGCACGGCACCCGTCCGCGGGTGCTGGAGCTCACCCGCGCCGAGGTGCCGGCGCTCGAGGTGACCGTCTCCATGATCTCCTCGACCGTCGGGCGCATCGTGGTCCCGAGCTTCACCCGGGGAACGGGCCGGCAGGTCCGCGACGGGCTGGGGGCGCTTCTGAAGCAGCGCGCCCAGGGGGTCGTCCTCGACCTGCGGGGTGACCCGGGTGGACTGCTGACCGAGGCGGTGGAGACGGCCAGCGCGTTCCTCGACGGTGGTCCGATCGTCACCTACACGCGGCGCGGCGGCTCGCCGGTGCACCTCGACGCCGAGGGAGAGGGCAACACCCGAGTCCCGCTCGTGGTCCTGGTCGACGGTGGGACGGCGAGCGCAGCCGAGGTCGTGACGGGGGCGCTGCAGGACCGTGGCCGGGCCGTGGTCGTCGGCTCGCGCACCTTCGGCAAGGGAACGGTGCAGGAGCCCAAGCACCTGTCAGACGGGTCCTCGCTCGCTCTTACGGTCGCGCGGTACACCCTCCCGTCGGGCCGGTCCGTCGACGGGGTCGGCATCGAGCCCGACATCCAGGTCGTCAGCAGCGACGGCCGCGAAGCGCTCAGCCGCGCGCGCGAGGTGCTCGCCGGCCTGCAGGCCGACACCGGGGGGCGGGGCTGATGGAGCGGAAGCCGAGCACCCGCGAGACCGGCCGCGGCAAGACGATCGCACAGAACAAGAAGGCCCGGCACGACTACGAGATCCTCGAGACCCACGAGGCCGGACTGGTCCTCACCGGCACCGAGGTGAAGTCGCTGCGGCAGGGCCGTGCCTCCCTGGTCGACGCCTACGGCGTCATCCAGAACGGCGAGGCCTGGCTGATGGGCGCGCACATCCCCGAGTACACCGAGGGCACGTGGAACAACCACACCCCGAGACGGCAGCGCAAGCTGCTCCTGCACAAGGCCGAGATCGAGCGGCTGCTCGGAAAGACCAAGGAGAGCGGCCTGGCGCTCGTGCCGCTGCAGCTCTACTGGAGCGACGGGCACGCGAAGGTGGAGATCGCCCTCGCCCGGGGCCGCAAGGCCCACGACAAGCGGCAGGCCATCAGCGAGCGCGACTCCAAGCGCGAGATCCAGAAGGCTCTCGGTCGCGGTCTCAAGGGACGGGCTCCCCGAGCCACCGGCCGTACGTCGGGTCGTGGAGGACGCTGACGTCCCTGCCGTCTGGCAGGAGCTCGGCCTCCCGGGCCTGGTGGACCTGCACGTCCACTTCATGCCGAAGTCCGTCATGGACAAGGTCTGGGCGTACTTCGACGGGGCCGGCCCGCTGACCGGGGTGCCCTGGCCGATCGCCTACCGCACCGAGGAGGCCGACCGGCTGTCGAGGCTGCGTGCCCTGGGCGTGCTGGCCTTCCCCTCGCTCGTCTACGCGCACAAGCCCGGCATGTCCGCCTGGCTCAACGCGTGGGCCGCCGACTTCGCCTCGCAGCACGACGACGTGCTCCACACCTTCACCTTCTTCCCCGAGGAGGGCGCTGCCCGCTACGTGGAGGAGCAGCTCGTGGCCGGTGCGCTGATCGGGAAGGCGCACGTCCAGGTCGGGGCGTACGACCCGGGGGACCCGCTCCTCGACGACGTGTGGGGCCTGCTCGCGGACGCGAGCACGCCGGTGGTCGTGCACTGCGGCAGCGGGCCGGCGCCGGGGGAGTTCACCGGGCCTGCGTTCTTCGAGCCGGTCCTGCGGCGGCACCCGACCCTCACGGCGGTGATCGCGCACATGGGGCTGCCCGAGTACGAGCCGTTCCTGGCGATGGCCGAGAGCTTCCCGAACGTCCACCTCGACACGACGATGGCCTTCACCGACTTCACCGAGCGGGCGTGGCCGTTCCCGCCGGATCTGCGGTCGAGACTCGCTGCGCTCGGTCACCGTGTGGTGCTCGGCAGCGACTTCCCGAACACGCCTTACCCCTACGCCCACCAGATCGAGGCGCTCCTGCGGCTCGATCTGGGCGACGACTGGTTGCGCAGCGTGCTCCACGACACCGGCGACCGGCTGCTCCACCGCCCCTGATCGTCCGGTTCCGTCCTGATCCGGACCCCTGGCAATCACTCACTGTCAGTGAATGGGCACAACGGGCCATGTTGTCGGGCCTGAACACCCCCCATGGTCTGAATGCAGAGAGCCATGCCCCGCTCACTCAGCGTGAAGGACCCAGCACCACCGACCCACCCCCGGGGGAACACAGCATGACTGCTCAGTCTCAGCGAGGAGCCCGGCGCACCCGTCGCGTGCTCGGTCTGGCCGTCTCCTTGACGCTGGCCGGTAGCGGCCTCGTCGCCACGAGCGCGGCGGCGCAGGCCCGCCCGGTCGGCCTCGACCGCGGCCTGGCCACCAGCAGCCACCGCACCGCCTCGGTCATCGTCTCGGGCGCCCCCGGCGCCGACGGTCTCGTCAGCAAGGCGGTCCGGGTCGCGGGCGGCACGCACCTGCGAGCGCTGGGCATCGTCCACGGCGTCGCCGCGGACGTGCCGGCCGACTCCCTGGCCGCGCTCGCGCGCAGCGCCGGGGTCGTCGCCGTGACCGCCAACCGCGCCGTCCGGTTCGCCTCCGAGAACTGGGACACCTCGACGCAGTCGGCGTCGTCGTACGCCTGGACCTCGCAGGCCACCTCCACCTGGACGCAGACCGGGACGAGGGGCGCGGGCGTCGGTGTGGCGGTCCTCGACACCGGCGTCTCCGACGTGGGCGACCTGACGGGCCGCGTCATGCACGGCCCGGACTTCTCCGGCGAGAACAACAACGCGGTCGACAGCTTCGGCCACGGAACCGTGATGGCCGGCATCATCGCCGGCAGCGGTGCGGCCAACGGGGCCCTCCACCCGCGCACCGGGGTCGCGCCGGACGTCAACATCATCGCGGTGAAGGCGGCCGGCCGGAACGGCGCGACCGACGTCTCCACGATCCTCACGGCGCTGACCTGGATCGGTGCCTTCAAGGACACCTACAACATCCGGGTCCTCAACCTGTCGTGGGGCGTCGCGTCCACGCAGGACCCGGTCATCGACCCCCTGAACTACGCCGTCGAGCGGCTGTGGGGCATGGGCGTGACGGTCATCGCCGCCGCCGGCAACAGCGGCCCCAACGCCGGCACGATCCTCAAGCCCGGTGACGACCCGCTCGTCGTGACCGTCGGCGCCTACGACGACCACGGCACGTCGGCCGGCTCCGACGACACCGTCCCCGCGTGGTCCTCGCAGGGCCCGACGGCCCAGCTCCGGATGAAGCCGGACCTGGTCGCGCCCGGCCGCACCCTCGTCTCGACCCGCTCGCCCGGTTCGCTCGTCGAGGAGGACAACCCGCAGGCGCTGATCGGCTCCGCCTACATCAAGGGATCGGGTACGTCCGAGGCGACCGCCGTCACCTCCGGTGCAGCTGCGCTGCTGATCGCCGCTCACCCGACGTGGACCCCGGACCAGGTCAAGTACGCCCTGACCTCGACCGCCACCCGCATCTCCGGCACCGCCGTCACCCTGCAGGGCAACGGCCGGCTGCAGACGAGGTCGGCGAGCAACGCCTCCGTCGCCATGGTGGCCCCGCAGGTGCCGGTGGCCCTCGGCGGCGGCTCGCTCGAGGCCTCCCGCGGCGCGTCGGCCGTCCTCAGCACCAGCTGTGGCGGCGTGACCTGGCTGCTCAACGACGACCGCGGCAACTTCTGCGGTCAGTGGATCGACCCGACCTACACCGGCAACGCGTGGACGGGCAACGCCTGGACGGGCAACGCCTGGACCGGCAACGCGTGGACGGCCGTCGGCTACACCGGCAACGCGTGGACGGGCAACGCCTGGACCGGCAACGCCTGGACCTCCATCTCCTACACAGGCAACGCGTGGACCGGCAACGCGTGGACCGGCTCGACCTGGTCGGGCAACGCCTGGACCGGCAATGCCTGGACGGGCAACGCCTGGACCGGCAACGCCTGG
>JAODNF010000444.1 GCA_025464915.1 Frankiales bacterium
GGCTCAGCAGCTCGCGGGACCTCGGCCAGTTGACGACCTCTCCGCCCTCGACCCAGCGGCTGCCGAGGACGAGGTCGGCGTTCTCGAGCGCAGCCAGCAGCCGAGGCAGCTGCTCCGGGGCGTGCGAGCCGTCGGCGTCCATCTCGACCACCGCGTCGTACCCGTGCTCGCGTGCCCAGTCGAAGCCGGCGACGTAGGCCGCGCCGAGGCCCTGCTTCCCGGTGCGGTGCAGGACGTGCACCCAGTCCTCGCGCCCCGCCAGCTCGTCGGCGAGCTTGCCCGTGCCGTCGGGGCTGTTGTCGTCGACGACCAGCAGGTGCGCGGCCGGGACGGCCGTGTGCAGCCGGCCCGCGATGATCTCGAGGTTCTCGCACTCGTTGTAGGTCGGAACGATGACCAGGACGGACCCGATGCTCATCGGCGCCACCCCATCAGGAGCGCGGTCAGGGCGATCAGCGACACGACCAGCTCCGGCCACGCGCCGAGCCGGGACGCGAGCGTCGTCCCCGACCGGAGCACGACCGGCTGCACCGTGATGTCACGGGTGAAGAGCCTCGTGGAGTGCTGCAGCCGGCCGTCAGGTGCGATCACCGCGGACTCGCCGCTGGTGGCGGCGACGACCACGGAGCGGCCCAGCTCGACAGCGCGCAGCCGGCTCATGGCCAGCTGCTGGGTGGTCTCACCGCTCCGGCCGAACGTCGCGTTGTTGGTCTGCACGACCAACAGCCTGCCGCCTCCGCGAACGGCGTCGCGCACCACCCCGTCGTACGCGACCTCGAAGCAGATCACGTCGGCCAGTCGCACCGGCCCGACCTGCAGCACGCCGGGCCTGTCCCCGGCGGCGAAGTCGCGAGGCACCAGGTCGACCTTCTTGGTCACCTTGCGCACGAGCGAGCGGAACGGGATGTACTCCCCGAACGGGACAGGGTGCCGCTTGACGTAGGAGGGTCCCGCCCCCGTCACCGGGTCCCAGACGATCCCGCGGTTGCTCACCTTGGCCCCCGGCCCGTCGGTGACGGCACCCACGAGCACCGGCACCCCGACGTCCGCGACCGCCGCCTGGATGTCCGCTGCCGCCCGGGCGTCCGTGTACGGATCGAGATCGCTGGCGTTCTCCGGCCAGATCACCAGGTCCGGCCTCGGCAGGGTCCCCGCGCGCACCTGCGCCGCGAGCGCGTGCGTCGCCGCCACGTGGTTCGCCAGGACCTGCGACACCTGGTCCGCCCGCTCGAGACCTATCCGCGGGACGTTTCCCTGGATGACCCCGACGTTGACCGTCTGGCCGGCCGTCGGGACGGGCGTCAAGGCGGCCACCAGCACCAGGGCCGGCCCCAGCAGCACCGCACGGCCAGGGGCGCGCACGACGAGAGCAGCCAGTGCCGCCACGGCCAGCGTCACCAGGGGCGCGCCGCCCCAGGACGCGAGGGGGGTCAGCGCGGTGTGGCCCTGGCTGAACGCGAGCCGGCCCCACGGGAACCCGCCGAACGGCAACCGATCCCGCAGAGCCTCCTGGCCCACCCAGGCAGCAGCGGCCCACAGGGGCCAGGCGCGCAGCCGGAGCACGGCCGTCAGCGCCACCCCGAGCAGCAGCGCGAACAGCGACTCGAGCAGCGTCAGGGCCATCCACGCCACCGGCCCCGCGATGGTGCCGGTCCACACCAGCAGGACCCCGTAGAACGTCAGGCCGTGCACCCAGCCGAGCAGCGCGCCCTGCCTCAGCGTCCGGCCGCGCAGCAGGTTGGTCAGCAGCCCGACGGCGAGCGGCGCCAGCCACCAGACGTCGTGCGGCGGGAAGGCAAGGTCGAGGAGCGCGCCGGACGCGGCGGCAGCGACCAGACGGGCCCTCACCGCTATGAGACTAGGGCCGGAACGAGCGAAAGCCCGGTGAGCCTTCGGACCAACCCGCCGGCCCCTGGCTGGTGCCTGCGCGTTCTTTTCTAAGGGCTCACCGAGCTTGTGCCCGGGTCGTTCAGCGTGCTGTGAAACCCCCCTGGGCCCATCACCGTCCCCCAGAGACCTCCGGCGTCTCAGAACCCCTGCTGCGGCTGGAACTCCGGGGGATCGGGGTCCGCAGCGGGCGCGCGAGCGAGCCGGGCGTGATGGGCTGTCCCTGACTAGCGGGAGGGACCTTACCGACGGGTCGCAAGCCCTTGTCAACCGCTTGCGGCGCGTCCTTCGGAACGCATTCTGACGGTCACGAAACGTGACGGCGGATTGCTCCGTTCGGCCCTAGACGCCCGCTTCGTACGCCACTCGTCCGGACACCACCGTCCGCCGGCAGACCGGGTCGGGCGCCTCCAGGTCCGGCAGCCCAGCGACCCCTGCCCGTGCGTCGGTCGACCACCCGGCAACGGCGTCCGACGGAGCCTGCACGACGAGCTCGTCCGGCACGTCCCAGACGGCGAACGTCGCCGGCGAGCCGGGCACGAGCTCGCCCGCACCGTCGCGCCGGGCAGCCCGCCAGCCACCCCGGGTGTGTGCGCTGAACGCGGCCCGCGCACTGATCCCCGAGCCGGGGGTCCGGTGCCGGACCGCGGCGCGCACGGTGCCCCAGGGGTCGAGCGGCGTCACCGGCGCGTCCGACCCGAGCGCCAGGGCGACGCCGGCCGCAGCCAGGGCGGAGAAGGGGTTCATGGCCCGCGCCCGGTCACGGCCGAGCCGCTGGACGTACATGCCGTCCTCGCCTCCCCATCGCGCGTCGAACGCCGGCTGGACGGAGGCGACGACCCCGAGCTCCGCGAGCACCGCGATCTGGGCTGCCGTCACCATCTCCACGTGCTCGACGCGGTGGCGCACGGCGCGCAGCTCCGCGGCACCGACCACGTCCGCTGCCCCGCGCAGCCCGTCGGCGACCCGCTGGAGCGCCTCGTCGCCGATCGCGTGGAAACCGGCCTGCACCCCGGCACGGGTGCACGCGACCACATGGTCCCGCACCTCCTCCGCGGCGAGGTAGCCGTGCCCCGTGCCCTCACTGTCCACGTAGGAGTGCGCCAGGCAGGCCGTGCGGCTGCCGAGCGCCCCGTCGACGAAGAGGTCACCTGCTGCACCGACCGCGCCCAGGTCGCGTGCCTTCTCCACGGCGAGCAGCTCGCCCCAGTAGCCGATGCGCTCGACCGCGTGCACCGTCGCGAGCAGGGCCGTGAAGTCGCTCTCGCCGCTGATGTCCGGGCCGCCGCACTCGTGGACGCAGGCGATGCCCAGGGCCGCGGCCCGGTCCAGCATGGCGCGCTGGGCGGCCGCGCGCTGGGCCGGCGTGACGGACTCCTGAGCCGCCCGC
>JAODNF010000438.1 GCA_025464915.1 Frankiales bacterium
CGGTGGTCGGGTCGCCGGTGGTGCCGCCGGTGGTCGGGTTGCCGGTGGTGCCGCCGGTAGTCGGGTTGCCGCCAGTGGTCGGGTTGCCGGTGGTGCCGCCGTTGTTGGACGGGGTGGACACGGTCGACGTGTCGCTCTTGCTCACGGTCGAGTTCGGGTTCTGCGGGTCGTGCGCCGTCACCGTCGCGGTGTCGGTCACCGAGCTTCCCGCGGCCGGGCTGGAGGCAGTGAGGACGAAGTCGCACGTCGCAAATGCGCCGGCCGCCAACGTGGCAGGCAGCGCCGGGGTGCAGGTGACCCCTGCCGCCGGCGAGGCTCCCAGCGCGTCGGTGACGCCGTCCAGGGCAACCGAGATCAGGCTGTTGTTCGTCACGACCACCCGGTAGGGCACGTCGAGCCCGGGGCCGGAGGACGACTCGGGGTCGGAGTAGGTGCTGTCACCGTTCGCGTTGTTCGTCTTGACGACGGTGAGCGACAGCTTCCGCGACACACCCGTCGAGACCGTCGAGGTGTCGGCCGCCTGGGCCGTGTTGTTGGCGTTCTCCCCCGTGACGCAGGCAGGGTCGTTCGGCTGGCACACGGTGTCGGGGCCCTGATGGACCTTGACTGTCACCGTGTTGACCTTGCTCGTGCCGTCGAGCGGCGAGTAGCCGGTGACGATGGCGCCGCAGGCCACCGTGGCCCCCGGCGCCACGACCACACCCACGAGGCTCGGGGTGCAGGTGAAGGTGATCGGGTTTCCCGCCACCGTGTCCACGAGGCTGTCGATGACGATCGGTGAGGTGGCGCTGGTGTTCTTGACGGTCACGGAGAACGGAACGTCCGCACCCACCGTGGCCGCGGTCTCGGAGTCGGTGAACGTGGCGTCACCGTCGGCGTCGTTCACCTTGGAGACCTGGATGGACAGCGCGGGCACGCTGGTGGTGCAGCCGTTGTCGAAGATGGCCTGACCGGCCGCGGTCCAGTTCTGACCCGGGAAGTGCTGCGTCGTGCCGTGGTCGTTGTAGTCGAACGGCGGGATGATGTCGCCCCACTTGATGTGCTGCGACTTGAGCGTGGCGTCCCAGACGGGGCCGGTGTGGCCCGCGTGGCCGCTGACGTCGCCGTTCTTGTTCGGCGTGTTCACGATGTAGGGGTTGTTGTTCGAGTCCGTCGCGTGGCAGATCGTCTGCTTGTCGTTGCTGTTGCCGTTACCGTTACCGCCGTTCCCGTTGCCGGCACCGAGTGCCGGGCCAGCGTTGAGGAACACGACGAGGCCGCCGGCCCCGAGAACGGCAAGAGCCCGAACGTGCTTGCTGACAAAGGTGCGCACTGCGATAACCCCCCAGACGAGCCGAGCACCGGTGTGCTCGACGGGACGGTGGGCTCGCCATTGGCTCGACGCACAGTCAGGCGACCGTGTTTCCTCCGTGCCCCGGGGGGCCGGTGAGGACCGTGCGCGTCAACGCTCTGTCACCGTCAGGGTGGAACGCCGGATCCGTGACGGGAATGACTAGATCGGGTGGTTCCGGGCCGCCGAACCGGACGGATCAGTTGATCTTGACGACATCGATGATGAACGCCAGCGTGCCGCCGGGCACCGGACCCTGGTCTCCGTAGCCGTCGGCCGGCGGGATGACGACCAGACGGCGGCCTCCGGCCCTCATGCCGGTCGCGCCCTTGCTGAAGCCGGGGATGACCTGCCCGCCGATCTGGAACTCGAAGGTGTTGTCGCAGCTGACCTTCCACGAGGAGTCGAACTCCTCGCCGGTCGCGTAGTTCACACCGACGTACTTCGCCACGACCGTGTCGCCCGGCTTCGCCTCGGGACCGGTGCCGACGATGATGTCCTTCGTCGTGGTGGTCTTGGGCGCAGGGTCCGTCGGGACCGTGTACGTCGGCTTCTGCGTGAGGTCCTTGGGGTCGCCCGGCGTCGGGCACTGCCGCGGTGCTCCGCTGCCCGACGGCGCCGGTGCCGCCGTGGTCGCCGCGGGAGTCGGCTGCTCGGTGGCCGGGTCGGTCGCGGAGGGTTGCGAGTGCAGCGGGCTGCCGTCGCTGGCCAGACCGGCACTGCCGCCGGCGCAACCGGACAGACTCGCGGTCAGGACGGCCGCGAGGACGAGAGTGCGCTTCACCTAGGGGTGCCTTCCAGGATCGTCCCGAGGCGCTCGGCGCCCAGGCGCTTGAACGCCCGCCGGGGGCGGGTGCGGTCCAGGACCGCGGCTTCGATGGCGTTCACGGGGATCTCGCGGCGCTCCGCCCCCTCGGCCGGTGTGGAGAGGGCTTTCAGGGCGAGCCGGACGGCAGTGTCGAGGTCGGCGTCGGCGACGTGCTCGTCGCGCAGGGCCACTGCGATCGGCTCGGCCGTACCGCCCATCACGATGAACCCGTGCTCCTCCTGCACCATGCCGTCGAAGGTCAGCCGGTAGAGCTGGTCGTCAGCGACCGTGGGTCCCACCTCGGCGACCGTGATCTCGACCTCGAACGGCTTGCCCGCCTCGGTGAAGATGGCGCCGAGCTGCTGGGCGTAGGCGTTGGCCAGACCACGACTCGTGACGTCACTGCGGTCGTAGCGGTAGCCGGTGAAGTCGGCGTACCGCACGCCGGCGACCCGCAGGTTCTCGAACTCGTTGTACTTGCCGACCGCGGCGAAGGCGATGCGGTCGTAGATCTCGCTGACCTTGTGCAGGGCCTTGTTGGGGTTCTCCCCCACCAGCAGGATCCCGTCGGCGTAGGTCATGACGAGGACGGAACGACCGCGGGCGATCCCCTTGCGGGCGTAGTCGCTCTTGTCCCGCATGATCTGCTCGGGACTGACGTAGAAGGGCGTGCTCATCCGCTCAGCCTCCCGGGCGGGTCATGCGCTCGGCGACGATCGCTTCGACGACCGCCGTCACCTCGGGCTCCGGGACCCTCCTGAGTCCGTCCGCCGTGACCGACATGACGACCGGGAAGATCCGGCGCGCCAGGTCCGGCCCGCCGGTCGCGCTGTCGTCGTCCGCCGCGTCGTAGAGCGCATCCACCGCCAGCCGGACCGCGTCGGTCTCCGTCGCGTCGTCGCGGTACCTCTTCTTGAGGGCGCCCCTGGCGAAGACCGAGCCGCTGCCCACGCTGTGGAAGCTGTGCTCCTCGTAGCGCCCGCCGGTCACGTCATAGCTGAAGATCCGGCCGATCCCCTTGTCGAGGTCGAAGCCGGCGAACAGCGGCACGACAGCCAGGCCCTGCATCGCCATCGCGAGGTTGCCGCGGATCATGTTGGACAGCCGGTTCGCCTTGCCGTCCAGGCTCATCGTGGAGCCTTCGAGCTTCTCGTAGTGCTCGAGCTCGACCTGGAACAGCCGCACCATCTCGATCGCCAGCCCGGCCGTTCCCGCGATCCCCACGCAGCTGAACTCGTCCGCCGGAAAGACCTTCTCGATGTCGCGCTGCGCGATCACGTTGCCCATCGTCGCGCGCCGGTCGCCGGCCATGATCACCCCGTCGGCGTGCGTCACCGCCACGATCGTCGTGCCGTGGGGCGCCTCGATCGTCGCGCCTGCCGGCAGGCGCATCCTGTCGTTCAGAAGCTCAGGCGCAGCTGCTCGCAGGAAGTCGGTGAAAGAGCTGCTTCCCTGCGCTGTGTAGGCAGCGGGAAGTCGTCCGTGAAGTCCGAGCTCAGCCACAGTGGGTCCCGGGTCCTCTCCAAGTACGTGATGGCCTTCGTGAGAATGTCTACACGGTCCTTGAACTGGCCGAGTCCCCCGTTGCAGTTGAAGCAGAGAATCCCGCGGACCTCGCCTGTCTCGTGGTCGTGGTCGACGTGCTCGGGAGGGTTCTCCCCGCACCGGGCACGGAGCCCGCTCTGCTCCTCGATCATCCGCTCGACGGCGGCGGCCGCAATGCCGTATCGAAGCATGAGGTGGCAGTGCCGACCTCCACCGTAGAGGCGCTGACGCGTCTCCTCGCCTCGCTGGCTGTGGCACGGCTTGCAGTAGGGGTGGCGCCCGTCCTTGGAGTTCTTGTTCCTTGGGAATCCATCCAGTGGCAGCACCGCGGAGCAATCCCTGCAGCGCTTTGTGCCGGTGGGAAGCAGCTCGGGCTCACGCACCTGCCGCCCCTTGCGCGCTTGCCGCCTCCGGTAGCTCTCACGAGATCGCACGTTCATGCAGTCGCGGCAGTAGCGGTGCCGTCCGCCCTCCATGTTGCGATGACGTGGAAAGTCATCGAGAGGCTTACTGATGCCGCCGTCGAGACAGGTCTTGTTCACCCTCAACAGGCTTGCCGCCCGCTCCGACGAAAACGGGTCGGTCACTGGTCGCATGGGGATTACTACCCTGCGTCACTCCCCTCCTTTTTGCACGTACCCCTTCACAAATTCCTCTGCATTGCTTTCCAAGACATCGTCGATCTCGTCGAGCAGGTCGTCGACGTCGGACGTCAGCTCCTCGACCCGCTCGTGGACGTCGGTCGTCGTCTCGGCGACGGTCTCCTCGGTTTCCGAGGTGGTCTTGCCGGCGCGCTCCTGGCCGCCGCTGTCCTTGCTCGCCATGACTGCTCCCCTAGCTCCTGGGTGGTCCTGCCGTCGAACCTATGTCACCCATCGACACCTGGCCCGGCAATGATGAGCCCGTGGACCTGTACGCGCTGACGCCGGAGGAGTTCACGGCTGCGCGGGACGCGGCGGCCAAGGAGGACAAGGGTCTCAAGCAGCTGCGCAAGCCGTCGGTGTCGGCGTGGGTGGTCAACACCCTGGTACGGCGTCAGCCGGCGCTGCTGGAGCAGCTGGTCGAGCTGGGGGGCGCCCTGCGGGAGGCGACCAGCGCGCGGGAGGGCGGACAGCTGCGCGACCTGACCGAGCAGCGCCACCAGCTCGTGCAGGCGGTGACCGAGCAGGCCGCCGGCCTGGTGGATCGGGACATCAGCCCTGCGGTGCGCACCGAGGTCGCCCAGACGCTCGAGGCGGCCATGGCCGACCCCGCGAGCGCGGAGGCCGTGCAGTCGGGGCAGCTGGTGCGAGCGCTGAGCTATGCGGGCTTCGGTGACGTCGACCTCGAGGGTGCCGTCGCACCGACGCCGAGGGCCCAGGCGGCGCCGGCCGTCAACAACAAGCTGCAGAAGCTCGAGGCAGCGGCCCTCGACGCGCAAGGCGCGCTGGACGACGCCGTGCGGCTGGCGGAGCGGACGACGACCGCGTACGACACGGCCGGGGCGACCGCAGGCGCCAGCGCCCGGGAGGTGACCGAGCAGGAGGCCGTCGTCGAGGACCTCCGCCGACAGCTGAAGGACGCCGAGACGGTGCTGCAGGGCCACCGGACGACGCACGCGAAGGCGACCAAGGAGCGGGACGAGCTCGAGCGAAGGGCCGAGCGCGCCACCAAGGCGGTGGCCGCGGCGCAGGACGCCGCCGACGCCGCACGCAAGGCGCTCGACGAGGCCCGCCGGGGATGAGCCGACAGGAGGGGCTCGCCGTCGTCCAGCGCCATCGCGAGCTGCTGGAGCCCCTGTCGGCCAAGGGATTCCACGTGCACGGGTCGCTGGCGCTCGGTGGCTACCACCACGGCATCAGCGACATCGACCTCGTCGTCGAGCTCGAGCACGGCCTGACCGGCGAGGAGCGTGAGCTCGTCACGCAAGCGCACCGTCGGGCGGGTCCGCTGCTGTCGGCCGCCTACCTCGTGGACCGGAAGGACAGCGAGCAGAGCCACCCGACCTGGACGCACGGCTGGCAGGGCGATCGCCGGGTAAGCCTCATCACCCGGGCCGAGCTGCACGAGGCCTACCCGTCCCTGTGGCCTGAGATCCCCGACGTACCAGGCGTTGTCGTCGCCGAGGTGATCCGCGCGTGGCGGCGAGAGCCGCCGTGGACCTACCTCAGGACGGAGTACGTCGATCTTGCCCTCACGAGCCTTGCCCGGGCTCACCTGACCCTGGGCTCCGGCCGGCTGACGAGCAAGGACGACGCCGTCGGGCACCTGCCGCAGCTCGTGAGCGCACGGTTGGCCACCCAGGTAGCGGACCGCAGGCAGGGCGGAGATGCCCCGCGCCACAACAGGATCAGCCGCGCGGCGACCGCGTGGTGGACGGTCCGTCAGCTGCTGAGGGGTCTGTCCGCGAAGGACCAGCCGGAGTCGGAGCGCACGTAGCGGGCGCGGTGGTGCTGCCGGTCGGAGGATGCCTGCCAGAGCTCGACGTGCGAGGCCCGCAGGCACCAGACCGACCACTCCGCCGGCACCTCGTCGCCCGGGCCGCGGGCCGACCAGTCCCATCGTGCCTGCTCGCGAGTCCCCTGCGTCACGACACCCCGGACCCGGACCTGCCGACCCAGGGACTGCGGCTCGGGCTCTCCCGCAGCGACGGCGTCGTCGAGCCAGGCGAGGAACTGCTTCTCGGGGTCGTCCGAGAGCCGACCCGGCGCGGGCAGGTCGACCTCGAAGACCGGCAGCGAGCGCAGGAACGCCCGCACGGTCACCTGCGGCCGGCGAGCGTGTCGACCAGGTCGAGGGCGGACTCGCACTG
Organism: Frankiales bacterium; assembly: GCA_025464915.1. Lineage (GTDB taxonomy): Bacteria > Actinomycetota > Actinomycetes > Mycobacteriales > SCTD01 > RYN-111. The sequence continues at coordinate 6,475 of JAODNF010000438.1, forward strand.
GTCGAGAAGCTGCCCGACGTGCTGCTTGGTCCCGCGCAGCGGCTCGAGGGTCGGCACTCGCTGCAGGGACTCGCGTCCGACGTCGAAGATGACGGAGTCCCAGGAGGCCGCGGCCACCTCTGTCGGGAACTGCTGCAAACAGCGACCCCGGAAGTAGGCGCGGGTGTCGTCCGGCGGTCGGGTGATCGCCTCCTGGACCATGGTCTCCGGGAGCAGGGTCTTCATGGATCCCCTTGCCACCAGGCGGTTGTAGAGGCCCTTGTCCTGCCGGACGTCGGAGTACTGCAGGTCGACGAGGTGCAGCTTGGGGGCGTCCCAGCCCAGGTCCTCGCGCTGGCGGTAGCCCTCGAGCAGTTGCAGCTTCGCGACCCAGTCGAGCTCGTCGGAGAGCGACATCGGGTCCGACACGAGCTTGTCGAGGGTCGTCTCCCAACGGTGCAGGACGTCTGCCGTGACGTGGTCCACGTCGGAGCCGAGCCGGTCCTCGACGTGCTTGCGCGCTTGCTCGCAGTACTCCATCTGCAGCTGGACGGCGGTCAGCGTGCGCCCGTCCTTCAGGGTCACCTGGTGCTTCAGCGTGGGGTCGTGCGAGACGGCCCGCAGCGCCGACACGGGACCGTCGACCGCGAGCTCGATGCCGTTCTGCTTGAGCCAGCCGTCCTCGATCATCGACAGGACCAGCGCGGTCGTGCCGACCTTGAGGTAGGTCGAGATCTCGGACAGGTTCGCGTCGCCGATGATGACGTGCAGCCGGCGGTACTTCTCGGGATCGGCGTGCGGCTCGTCGCGGGTGTTGATGATCGGGCGCTTGAGCGTCGTCTCGAGACCGACCTCGACCTCGAAGAAGTCGGCGCGCTGGCTGAGCTGGAAGCCGTCCTCGCGACCGTCCTGGCCGATGCCGACCCGGCCGGCGCCGACGACGACCTGGCGCGAGACGAAGAACGGGGTGAGGTGCCGGACGATCTCCGCGAACGGCGTCGCCCGCGCCATCAGGTAGTTCTCGTGCGTCCCGTAGGACTGGCCCTTGTTGTCGGTGTTGTTCTTGTAGAGCTGGATCGGCGCAGTGCCGGGCACGGTCAGGGCGCGCTCGGCCGCGGTCTGCATGACCCGCTCCCCTGCCTTGTCCCACAGGACGAGGTCGCGGGGGTTCGTCACCTCGGGCGTCGAGTACTCGGGGTGGGCGTGGTCGACGTACAGCCGGGCGCCGTTGGTGAGGATGACGTTCGCGAGCCCCAGCTCGTCGTCCGGCTCGCCGGGCAGGTGGTCGGACCCCCCGAGACCGACCTCGAACCCGCGCGCGTCACGCAACGGGTTCTCCTCCTCGAAGTCCCAGCGCGTGCGCCGGTCACGGGCCAGCCCCTCGGGCGTCCCGCTGGCGTAGCCGTTCACCACCTGGGACGACGCGACCATGTGGTTCACGCCGGCGTGCCCCGGCGTGGAGACCCCGAACTCGGTCTCCGTGCCCATCACGCGCTGCGTGGTCATGTCACGAGCCTAGGGCGAAGGACCCGCAGCGCGGGGACCCGGCGCGGCAACCGGTCGACGAGGGCGATGACGACGGCGAGGAGCAGGACCGCCACGACGCCGTCGAGCCACCAGTGGTTGGCGCTCGCGACGACGACCAGCGTCATCACCGCGAGGTGCGCCGGACCGGCCCACCGCCAGCGGGCAGGCGCCTGGCGCCAGACCGTCCAGGCCACGAGGGCCGCCCACCCGACGTGCAACGACGGCATCGCCATGAGCTGACCGGCGAGCCCGTCGGCGTACCCGCCGTAGACCGACTCCCCGTAGGCGTTGGCGAGGTCGACGAAGCCGAGCTCGGGCATCAGGCGTGGCGGGGCGATGGTGACGAGCTGCATGGCGAGCCCACCGAGGGAGAGCAGGACGAGCTGCAGCCGCAACCGGCCGTACCGGTCCCTGTGTCGCCACCACGTCCACGCGAGCAGGACGACGATCACGTTGAGGTGCCCGTAGAGGTAGTAGTTGTTGACGACGTGCGCGAGCCACGGGTGGTCGGCGACGGTGCGCACGAGCGGCACCTCGCTGGGCAGGTGCAGCCACCGCTCGACGTCGAAGAGGTCACGCGCCCGCTGCCGGGCGCCGTCGGCCTGCGGGTGCGTCGCCGCACCGATGACGCACCACGCCGCCCACAGGCCCATGGCGATCGACAGCTCGCGCAGGGCGGCGCCCAGCACCGGCCGGCGCCGGAGGAGCAGCGCCAGCAGGAGCGCCGGGACGGCGATCGCGAGTGCGAACCGCCAGCCCGGCTCCCAGTGCGGCACGCGCTCAGGCTCCTTGCGGCAAGAGCTAGAGGTACTGGCCGGTGTTGGAGATCGTGTCGATGGACTTGCCGGTCTCCGTGCCCTTCGCGCTGGTGACCAGGGTGCGGATGTAGACGATCCGCTCGCCCTTCTTGCCCGAGATCCGGGCCCAGTCGTCGGGGTTGGTGGTGTTCGGGAGGTCCTCGTTCTCCTTGAACTCGTCGATGCACGCCGTCAGAAGGTGCTGCATGCGCAGCCCCTTCTGGTTGTTGTCGAGGAAGTCCTTGATCGCCATCTTCTTCGCGCGGGCGACGATGTTCTCGATCATCGCGCCGGAGTTGAAGTCCTTGAAGTACAGGATCTCCTTGTCCCCGCCGGCGTAGGTGACCTCGAGGAACCTGTTCTCCTCGGCTTCGGTGTAGATGCGCTCGACGACCCGCTGGATCATGTCGCCGACGGTGGCCTCGCGGTTGCCGCCGTGCTCGCCCAGGTCGTCCGCGTGCAGCG
>JAODNF010000449.1 GCA_025464915.1 Frankiales bacterium
CACGAAGTGCGCCGGGACCGCGACCGTGCCGTGCACCTACACGATCAGCAGCAGCGGTGCGCCGAACCTGAACGGCGTGAACCCGGGCGCCAGCACGGGCAACACCGGGCGTGGCGCGGGTGCGCTGGACCTGACGGGGCAGAACCTCGCGCAGGCGTCGTACGTCAACTTCCTGCAGGCCGACGGCGCGACTGCCGCGCCTGGCCTGACGTTCAAGGTCGGCGACCCGAACGACACCACGCCGTTCCCGGGGTACGCGTCGTCGACGCTCACTCGCGGCAACTACACGTTCGACGACACGAAGTTCACGCCTGGTCAGCACTTCATCCAGATGGTCAACACGGTGGGGCAGAAGGGCGCGACGGTCGAGTTCTGGCAGCCGAAGTTCGCGGCCTCCGGCGTCTCGCCGAGCGCGGTCGGCGCCGGCGCGAACACCGTCGTCGTCACGGTCACGGGACAGGGCATCCGCCAGGGCTCGCGACTCAGCATCCCGGCGAAGGACCTCGACCCGATCACGCCGGGCACGCAGCCTGACCTGAGTGTCGGCGCGGCGACCGTCAACCCGGACGGCACGTCCATCAGCGCTCCGGTCAGCATCGACTCCGGCGCGGCCACCGGTGCCCGCAGCGTGGGCATCAACGGGGCCGACGGCGGCTACTACACCGTCGCCAACGCGTTCACCGTCACGACGCCGCCCTCGCTCGGCTCGCTCGACAGCTCGGCCCTGGGCCAGGGGGCGTCGTACATCGAGACGATCAGTGGCACCGGCTTCGCTGCCGGCACCACGCCGACCACGACGCCGACCTTCACCGTCAGCGGGACGGGCGTGACGACGAAGACGATCAGCAGCACCAACATCAGCGCCAAGGTGCTGTTCACCGTCGCGCAGGATGCCGCCACCGGTGACCGGTCGGTCACGGTGACCAACCCGGACGGCGGCTCCTCCACCGTCGCGCCGAGCACCACCAGCTCGCCGTTCACGGTCGACGCGGGTCCCACCATCCAGTCGCTGACTCCGGCGAGCGCGCCCGCGCCGAGCACGAAGACGATCACGATCACGGGCCTCAACTACGACCCGCAGTCCCAGACCTCGACTGCGAAGCCCACCGTGCAGTTCAGCCTGCCGCCCGCCACGGGCCAGGCGCGCCAGAACGACCCGACGCTCACCGTGGGGACGATCACGGTCACCAAGGGCTCCAACGGCGCTCCGGACAAGATCTCGTTCCCGCTGACGATCGCCGGCAACGCGCCGGCGGGCGTGCGGGACGTCATCGTCACCAACACCAGCGACCAGGGCTCAGTGCTGTGCGCCGGCTGCTTCGGGGTGGACAACCTCGCTGCGTCGCCGGCCACCGGCGCTAACACCGGCACCAAGTCCATCGCCCTGACCGGCCCCGGCGTCGTCGCCGGCAGCACGGCGAAGCTCGTCCGCGCCGGGGACCCGACCATCCAGCCTGCGATCGCCGGCGGCAGCACCACGGTCAGCGGCACGACGCTGACGGCGGTCTTCGACCTGACGGACGCGGCCCCCGGGCCGTACAACGCGGTCGTCACGACGCCGTCGGGCACGACGCTGTCCTGCACCCAGTGCTTCACCGTGACGGGCAGCACCCCCACGATCACGTCGATCACGCCGGCCGCGGGTGGACAGGGTGCGAAGAACCTGCCGGTCACCATCGCGGGGAACAACTTCTCCCGCGGCCCGGTCGTGACGATCACCAACCTGCTCGTGCACAACGTGGTGTGGGTCAGCCGGACCCAGATCACCGCTCAGGTCGACATCCCGAGCAACGCGACCGCCCAGGCAGACGACCTGAAGGTCGCCAACGCCGACGGTGCCGCGTCGGCGACGAAGACGGGGGCCTTCACCGTCACCAACCCGCCGGCCCCCACGGCCGTGTCGCCGACGAGCTACGGCCAGGGCGCCCAGGGCGTCAAGGTCACGGTGACGGGCAAGTACATCGTCCAGGGCGCGAAGCTCGACCTCGGCCCGGGGGTGACGGTGGTCGGCACGCCGACCGTCACCCAGGGCATGGCGATCCCGGTCGTGAACCCGAACCCGGACGCGACCCTCGTGGCGACCGTCAACATCGACCAGGCCGCGTCGGCGGTTCAGCGCGACGTCATCGTCACCAACCCCGACGGCGGGGTCGGCACGCTCGCCAAGGGCTTTGCCGTCAACTTCGGCCCGAAGGTCACCGGCATCACGCCTGTCTTCCTCAAGCCAGGTGGGTCGGGCGCGGTCAAGATCACGGGCTCCAACTTCTCGACGGCGTCGGGCAAGACGGCCGTGCCCACGATCAAGGGCGTCACGCTGAAGAACGTCGTCGTCGCCAGCGACGGCATGTCGATCACCGCTGACGCGAGTGTCGACAGCGGCACCGAGAACGGGCCGATCGACGTCGTCGTCACCAACCCGACGGACTCGGGCGCCGGGTCGTGCACGGGCTGCTTCTTCGTGGCCACGCCTCCCGGCCCGCCGGTGCAGGTCCACACCGTCAGCGTCACGGAGACCACCGCGACGGCCGGGTGGACGGCACCCTCGGATACCGGCGGCGCGCCGATCACGAGCTACGTGGTGTCGGCCAAGGACCCGGCCGGCAAGCCGGCTGGAACTCCGAGCACGACGGGGCCGACCGCGACCAGCGGGACGGTCACCGGTCTGATCAGCGGGGTGAAGTACACGATCTCCGTGATCGCCCGGAACGTGGCTGGTGACAGCACGGCTGGCACGACACTCACCCAGACGACGGGTGTGCCGGCCAAGGGCGACACGATCCTGTCGAGCAGCCACAGCCCGAGCCTGACGACCACGGGCCAGACCGTCACGCTCAGCGGCAAGCTCATCAAGAGCACGGGCGCGGCGATCTCCGGTGCGACGGTCGAGCTCGCGCTCGCGCCCGACGTCGGCTCGGCGACCTTCCCGAAGGTGACCACCAGCGGCACGGGCGCCTGGAGCTACAGCTTCAGGCCGGTCTACAGCTACACGATCAAGACGCTGTACCGGGGCGACTCCACCAACGGGCCGACGCAGGCCACGACCTACCGGATGGGCGTCTCCACCCGCGTCACGGTCACGTCGCCGTCCAACGGCGTCCGGTCGTCGGTGAAGTCGCCGCTGGTCGTCCGCGGTGGCACCTCGCCGAACAAGGGCGGGAGCCTCATCACGCTCTACCGCTTCAGCGCGGGCCGCTACATCGCCGTGCAGAACGTCAGGGTCGGCAGTGCGGGCACCTACGCGTTCTCGGTCAACCTGGCCCGTGGCAACTACACCCTCAAGGTCGGCATCGGCCGGGCCCAGGGCAACTTCGTCGGGTACTCCCCGGCGTTCGGTGTCCACCGCGTGTAGCCGCTGAGCAGCGAAGGGCCCGGGTCGTCATCGACGACCCGGGCCCTTCGGCTTTCTCCCAACACCTGTGCTGAGATCCCGTCTCCGGGCAGGGCAACTTGCTGCTGAAGGTCGTCGTCGGTCCGGTGTCGGCGGCAGCAAGGGCTCCTCGCCCCAGCTCGTCAAGCGCCGCTGACGATCCGCGAGGTCAGCGGAAGCGGAGCAGGTCCGCCCGGGCGTCGGCGCTGGCCCGCGCCGGGCTGACCGGCTCGTCGAACGTGAGCTCCTCGATGCTCGCGGCGACGCCGTCCACGACCAGGGCAGCGTCGGTCGGGACGTTGCGCTTGAGCAGCGCCAGCCCGATCGGGCCGTCCTCGAAGTGCCGCGCGGACGAGCCCATCCGCCCGACCGCCCGGCCTTCCAGCAGCACGTCCGACGCGAGGGCCGGCAGCTCGGAGTCCGAGCCGTCCAGGTGCAGCCGCACCAGCCGGCGCGGAGGCTTGCCCAGGTTCCAGACCCGCGCGACCGTCTCCTGGCCGCGGTAGCAGCCCTTGTCCAGGTGCACCGCGGACCCGAGCCAGCCGACCTCGTGCGGCAGCGTCCGGTGGTCGGTGTCGAGGCCCAGCCGAGGGGTGCCCTCGGCGATCCGCAGCGCGTCGAAGGCGAGCCGCCCCGCCGTACCCGTCGTGTCCGGCACCAGCTCGTGGCCTGCGCCGGGGGTCCACTGCACGACCAGGCCGTCGGCCGCTGTCACCTCGACCCGCAGCATGAAGCGCATCCGGTCGAGGAACTCGCGCAGCGCCGCGCCGGTGCCGGGCTCCACGTGGATCAGGACGTCCTCGCCGGTCTCGAGCAGGTGCAGGTGGTGCTCGACGTGCCCCTGCGGCGAGAGCACCAGCGCCTGGGTCCGCTCACCGGGCTGCAGGCGCTCGACGTGCTGGCTGACCAGCGAGTGCAGCCAGCTCAACCGGTCCGGGCCGGTGACGCGAAGGACGTCCCGGTTGCTGAGGTCCACGACGCCCTCACCGCGGCTCAGCGCGCGCTGCTCGGCATACGGGTCGCCGTAGTGCGCAGCGACGTCCTGGTCCGGCGGGTCAGCGGGTACGGCGGTCACACCTGCATCCAACACCGCGCGGCCCCCGCTTGATCCTCGGAGACTTCCGGCGTGCGTCGACCCTCGGAGAGTGCCTGAGCTCCGTGGGTCACCGATCAGCGGCCGAACAGGCCCTTCTTCTTCGGCTTGCCGGCAGCGGCCGACGAGCCGGACGGCTTCGGGCGCGGAGCGGGCGGAGCGGGCGGGCCACCGGTCGGCTCGTCCTCGAGTCCGAGTGAGGACAGCTCGCGGAACAGCGAGGCCATGTCGGTGTCGGCCGGCGGGTAGGTCGGCATCGGGCTGTCGTCCACGTCGTCGTCGAGCAGGTCGTCCTCGACCGTGGTGGCGGCGGGGGCCTCGGCGACAAGCGTGTCGCCGGCGGTGGCGGCGGTCGCGCTCAGCTCGGCGAACGCGTCGGCGGCGTGCAGGCGCTGCTCGGAGGTGCGGCTCTGCTCGACCTCCTCGGCATCGCGGCGCTCGGCCTGGGCAGTCTCCTCGGCGAGGCGGGCGGCCTCGGCGGCAGCAGCCTCCTGCTCGGCGGCGGCTGCGGCCTCGGCCTCGGCCTGGACCCGAGCGCTCTCCGCGGCCTCGGCC
>JAODNF010000467.1 GCA_025464915.1 Frankiales bacterium
GCGTCGACGAACACCAGGACGTCGCCGGTCGCCGCGTCGGCCAGCTGCTGGCACGCCCACGGCTTGCCCAGCCAGCCCCGCGGCAGCGGCTGCCCGTCGAGCACCGTGAACCCCTGGGCGCGGACGAGATCGGCTGTCCCGTCGGAGGAGTGGTCATCGAGCACCAGCACCTCGACGTCCCGGGGGAGCGTCCGCAGCAGCGGTGCGATCCGGTGGGCCTCGTCTCGGGCGGGTACGAGGACGCTCACCGGCCCCTCGAACGGCACCTCGTCGCGTCGCCACCGGTTCACCGCGGCGTGCAAGGACAGCAGCGACACGAGCCAGGCGATCAGGCGCACAGTCGCCTCACCAGCGGGACCCCCACCAGGCCCATGCCCACGAACCCGGCCGCCGCCGTTCCTGGCCGGCCGAAGAACGCGGCGTTGGCCAGGGTCGAGCCGAGCCAGGTCCACAGGAACAGCGCGACCGGCACGGCGGTCAACGGCGGTCGCCAGGACAGCCGGCTCAGCACGGCCATGAGGGCGCCCGCGGTGAGCAGCCAGCCCAGGTAGTTGGAGACGGGCACGCTTCCGCCGGCGAAGTGCCAGTGGTGCGCCGCGACCATCTGCGGGTCGAGGAACAGGTCCCACGCGGCGAGTCCGACGGTTCCGGCCAGCCACGGGCGTCCGAGCAGCTGGCCGACGACGAGCGCGGGGTAGGCGAACATCGCCCAGGCCAGCGGCACGACGAGGGGCACCTGGAAGGCCGAGGGCCCGAGCCCGCCGTCGTACCCGTAGTCCCCGAAAGGGAAGCCGGTGCGGACGCCGAGCGCCTCGACCGCGAGGCTGACCGGGACGACGACGACCAGGAAGCGAGCGGCCCAGTACGGTCCCTGCGCCTGGACCGCGTGGACCACTGAGGCCGCGAGGAAGACCAGGACGGTGACGACCGTCAGCCGGTCGCGTGCCGTGCCGGCGGTGAGCGGGTAGGCGATCTCGAGCGCGATCGTCAGCGCTGCGAGGAGGGCCGGCACGCCGCCGACCCTAGGGGCTAGAGGCGGCGGGCCTGCGCGAGCAGGTCGATGTGCTCGTTGGGGCCGGCGAAGCGGACCGCGCGCTCGAACGCGCGGCGCTGGCGGGCCTTCGCGAGGCGCGTGCTTAAGGCGCCGAGGAAGCCGGGGACGGCAACGGTGACCGGGGGGAGGTCGCTGACCAGGACAGGCCCGGTCTCGAACGAGATGGTGCTCATGGTGGGCTCCTTCCAGAGCTTGCACCCCTACTTTCGGCACCCGGTGCCTAAAGGTCCACCTGGAGCGGTGTGATCCTGCGCACTCAGCCGGTGCGGACCCGTTTCCGCAGCAGCGCGACCGCGTCGCGCAGCGCGGCGCGCACCCGCGGGACGTGCGTGGCGAACCAGGCGGGTGCCTCCTCGACGAGGTCGTCGTAGGCCTCGCCGAGCTCCTCGCCGCCGAGGGCGTGGCTCGCGACGGGGTCGTCGATGAGCAGGTGCCACAAGCCGGAGACCTCGCCCGGGTCGGGCTCCGTCCCGTCGCCGGTGAGCCAGCCCTCGAGGGTCAGGTCGATCTCGTCGGGCAGGTCGTCGAGCAGGTCCAGCCCGTGCTCCTGCGCGTGGTGCTCGAGGCCGGCGCGGGTGCCGAACAGCAGCAGGTCGCCGTTCTCCCGCAGCAGCAGGTCGGTCTCGGTCTCGTCGTCGACGAGCCACCCGGCGTGCCAGGTCCGGTCGCCGTCCACGAGCAGCACCTCGAAGAGGTCAGCCACGTCTGCGTCTCCTGTCCTTGAGGACCAGCTGGGCGACGGTCCTGCCCGAAGCACCGAACACCCCGCCACCCGGGTGTGTCGAGGCGCCGCACAGGTAGAGCCCGTCCGAGATGCGGTGACCGGCGAGCTCAGGGAGCGGCCGCCAGGCGAACATCTGGTCCAGCCCCATCTCCAGGTGCATCACCTGGCCGTTCAGCAGCCCCAGCTCGCGCTCCAGGTCGACGGGTGTCTGGACGTGCATGTGCTCGACGCTGCCGGCGAAGCCGGGGGCGACCCGGTCGACCGCGGCCACGAGCTTCTCGCCCTCCCGCTCGCGGATGTCCTCCCACCGCTCGTGCTTCAGCGCGTACGGGTGCCACTGGCCCCACACCGTCACGTTGTGCCTGCCGGGCGGGGCGAGGGTGTCGTCGAACGCGCTGAACGTCATCGCCAGGGCCGGCGGGTCCTCGGGCACCAGCCCGGCGCCGTACTGGCCGAACGCGAGCCTGAGCTGCTCGCGCGAGTGGGCCAGGAGCTGCAGCGAGCGGTAGGTCTCGGGGCGCGGGTAGGCAGGCAGGGCGCGGGTCGCGAGGCGCACCACGATCCCGATCCCGTTGCCGACCCGCACCGTGCGCCGCGCGCGCTCGAGCCTCGGGTCGCCGGCCAGCTCCAGGATCGTCAGGACGTGGCAGGCCCCGACGACGACGTCCGCCGGGTGGAACTCCTCAGCTGTCCGGACCCCGGTGCGCTCGATCCTGGTCGCGCCGTGACCGAGCAGCACCCGGCCGCCGTAGGACTCCAGCCGCTGTCGAAGGGCTTCGCTCAGGGCGCCGCTGCCGCCCACGGGGTGCCCGGGGGCCAGCCGGTGCATGACGGTGTTCCACCCGACCAGGTCGGCGGTCGCGGGCTCGTGCGTCGGCGGTCCGGACTGGCTGCCCATCCAGGCGAGGGCCGTCTTGAGCCGTTCGTCGTCGAAGAGGCTGTCGAGCAGCGAGTCGGCGCTCGTCAGGAACTGCCGCGCGAGCTCGATGCCGGGCAGCCCGGTGCCCCTTCCCGCGCCCCAGATCGCCTTGCCCAGCCGGCCGGGTGTCGGGGCGCCCTGGAAGGCGTCGAACACCTTGCTGTTGCGCTGGCCCCAGTCGAGCGCGAAGACGCGGTAGGCGTCGGCATCCCTTGTGCCGCAGGCGCTCTCGATGCTCGTGCAGGTCCTGTCGAGGTCCACGTGGAAGGTGATGTCGCCGTACGGGGTCCAGCCCCAGGGGTCGAGGTCCTGGTAGGTGAGGTCGAGCGCGAGGTCCTCGACGATGCCGGTGTGGCGGATCATGACGTGGGCGCTCGACCCACGGTCGACGCGGTAGCCGGGCCAGCGCTCGACCGTGCTGACGGCGCCGCCGACGACGGTGTCGCGCTCGAGGACCGTGACCTGCACCCCGGCGCGCGCGAGGTAGCAGGCGGCGACCAGGCCGTTGTGGCCGGCGCCCACGACGACCGCTCTCACAGGGCGAGGCCGAGAACCGCGAAGCTCCGAGGGTCGCCGGGGAAGCGCAGGTCGCGGACCAGGTCGACCCAGCCGCCGTCCCGGTAGAACGTGCGCGCCCTCGTCTCCGCATCGGGGGTGGTGAGCACGGCCGTCAGCGCGCGGGTCTGCGACAGCAGCCGCACCAGCAGGTCGCGCCCGATGCCCTGCTGCTGGAACGCCGGGCGGACGTGCAGCTCGCAGACCTCGAACGCGTCCCGCAGCCACTCCTGCGCGAGCCGCGGTCCCATCGCCGCGCGCACGTGGTCGTGCCACCACTGGCCGGGCGCACCCTGGTAGCCGTAGGCGATGCCGATGAGCCGTTCCTCGTCGAGCGCGGCGACGGCCAGCAGGCCCGGCCGGTCCAGGTGAGCGGCGAGCACCGACCGTCGGGACCGGGCAGCTCCGCGGGAGACCTGCATCGCCTCGGCGTAGACCTCGAGGACGTCGTCGGCGTGCGCGGCGAGCTCGTCCCGCGTCCAGGTCGTGAGGGTCATGCGAGCGGGTCCCGCCCGTCCAGCGTCCCCGTGCTCGCCTCCACGGCGAACCGCGCGAACAGCTCTTCGGCGTACCACTTCTCCTCCGGAGTCCGAGCGATCACGTCCTTGTGCGCACCTGCGTGCGCGAACGCGCGCAGCTGCTCGGGGGAGTCCCAGACGCTGAACGTCCCCTGCAGCCCTATCGGCGCCTCGCCGACAGCGAGGGACACCCGAACGCCGGGCGCGCCGTCGAGCGAACGGGTGACGTCCGGCACCGCTGACCAGAAGCGGGCCGCCCGCGAGGGCCGCAACCGGGCCCGGGTCAGCACTGCCGTCGTACCGGGGTGCTCGCCCGAGGGATCCCCGAAGGGGTCCTGACGGGACCACTGGCCGCGGCTGCGCAGGGGTCGCAGGTCGACGCGCCAGCACTCGGTGGCGTAGCCCAGCGGCAGGTCGTCCGGCCGCTTCGACCAGGTGCTGAGGCGGGCCCAGCGCGTGAGGTCGGCCTGGTGCGGGAGGAAGCCGCGCCCGGTGCCCAGCGCCTTGCTGAAGAGCATGCCCGGCTGCCGCCGCCGGGTGTCGCGCAACACCTGCGGCACGCGGGCGAGCGGCACCCGCCACACGTGCAGCGTGACGACGGCCGGATCCATGGGAATCACCCTTTCACCTCACTGGTTGGATGAAGGTGTGGACCTGAAGACGGTGGCCGAGCAGGCCGCCCGCGACCTCGAGGGCAAGAGCCCGCAGGAGGTCCTGCGCTGGGCCGCTGACACCTTCGGGGACCGGTTCTGCCTGTCCTCCTCCATGGGGGACGCGGTCATGCCGTCGCTGGCCGCGAGCGTCAAGCCGGGGATCGACGTGATCTTCCTGGACACCGGCTACCACTTCCCGGAGACCATCGGCACCCGTGACGCCGTGGACTTCGTCTACGACGTCAACGTGCGCACCGTGCTGCCGCTGCTCACCGTGACCCAGCAGGACGAGGCCGAGGGCAAGGACCTGTGGCGCACCGACCCGGACCGCTGCTGCGCGCTGCGCAAGGTCGAGCCGCTCGGTCGCGCCCTGGAGGACTACGACGCCTATGCGTCCGGCGTGCGCCGCGACGAGTCGCCCTCGCGTGCCGACACCCCCGTCGTCCAGTGGGACGCCAAGCGCGAGATGGTGAAGGTCAACCCGATCGCCGCCTGGACGCAGGCCGACGTCGACGCCTACATCGAGCAGAACGAGATCCTCGTCAACCCGCTCGTGGAGGACGGCTACCCGTCGATCGGCTGCCGCCCCTGCACGTTCCGCGTCGCACCCGGTGAGGACCCTCGCTCGGGCCGGTGGAAGGGCTCCCAGAAGTCCGAGTGCGGCCTGCACGTCTGACCTTGCGTCCGCTCGAGACGAGCCCGGCAGTGTCCGGGTGAGCGGACGTCAGGGCGTGCGGTAGAGCACGTGGCGGCGCAGCGGGCTGTCGGCGGGCACCCGCGGGTGGTCGAACTCGCCGTCACGGCGCATCCCGAGGCGCTCCATCACGCGCCACGATGGCTCGTTGAGCACAGCCGTGAAGCTGACCACCTCCGGGGCGTGGAGGAAGCCGACCGAGAGCGCAGCCCTGGCGGCCTCGGTCGCGTACCCGCGGCCCCAGAAGGCCTTGTCGAACCGCCAGCCGATCTCCAGCGCGGGCGAGAACGCGAAGCCCTCCGCCCAGCAGACCCCGGTGAAGCCGGCGAAGACCCCGTCGACCTCAACGGCCCACAGGCCGTAGCCGAGGGCGTCGATGTGCGCCGCGAACCGGTCGACCTGCACGTCGGACTCCTCGCGGGTGAACGTCCTCGGGAAGTACCGCATCGTCTCGGGGTCGGCGTTGAGCGCGGCGAACGGCTCGCGGTCGCTGTCCCGCCACTGCCGCAGGACCAACCGCCCGATGCTGATCACGCCGTGCGTCCGCTCACCTGGACATCCTCACGCTGCGGCGGGGCGGACGCACGCGCGGTCACTCGCGTCCGGTCATGCCCTTGTAGCGGACCTCGAAGACCCGCAGGCACGACTCGCACTTCCACTGCGCGTGCTCGGTGAGCTCGCCCCAGGGGACGAGCTCCTCCTCGCCGCAGTACGGGCAGTACTGGGGTGCTGCCCGCTGCGAGGTCACTTGAGGAGCGCCTCGTCGGCCGACCGCACCCAGGTGGCGAAGGAGTCGCCCTCGACGCGCTCCGCCAGGTAGGTGTTCAGGATGCGCTCGACGTAGTCGGCGGCACCGTCGGCCGTCACCTTGAGACCACGGGCCTTGCGCCCGAAGCCGGCGTCCTTGCCCATCGAGCCGCCCAGGTGGACCTGGAAGCCCTCGACGTCGGACACGATCGAGCCCTTGAGGCCGATGTCCGCGGTCTGGAAGCGGGCGCAGGAGTTCGGGCAGCCGTTGACGTTGATGGAGATCGGCTCGGGGAAGTCCGGCAGCCGCTTCTCGAGCTCGGTGTAGAGGTCGACAGCGCGGGCCTTCGTCTCGACGATGGCGAGCTTGCAGAACTCCAGGCCGGTGCAGGCCATCGTGCCGCGGCGGAAGACCGACGGGCGGACCCGCAGGTCCTCGGCCTCGAGCGCGGCGACGACCTCGTCGACGCTCTCCGCGGGCACGTCGAGCAGCACGAGGCCCTGCTGGGCCGTGGTGGAGACGCGGCCGCCGCCGAGCCGCTCGGACAGCTCGGCGACGCGAGTGAGCTGCGAGCCGCTGGTACGGCCTGCGCGCGGCACGACGCCGACGTACTTCAGGCCGTTCCCCTGGTCGTGCACGCCGACGTGGTCGCGGTTGCCGACCGTCGGCTCGGGCGCAGGGCCGTCGGGCAGCGGAGCGGTGAGGTACTCGGACTCGAGCACCTCGCGGAACCTCTCCGGTCCCCAGTCGGCCATGAGGAACTTCAGGCGCGCGTGGTTGCGCGAACGGCGGTACCCGTAGTCGCGGAAGACGCTGATCACGCCCTCCCACGCCTCGGCGACGCGGGCCGGCTCGACGAAGGCGCCGAGCCGGACGCCGAGCTTGGGGTTGGTCGACAGGCCGCCGCCGACCCAGAGGTCGTAGCCGGGACCGAGCTCCGGGTGCACCACGCCGACGAGCGCCACGTCGTTGATCTCGTGGTTCGTGCAGTGCTGCGTGCAGCCCGAGATCGAGGTCTTGAACTTGCGCGGCAGGTTCGAGTACGCCGGGTCGCCGAGGTACTTCGCAGCCACCTCCCGGATGACGGGGTCGCCGTTGATGACCTCGTCGGCGTCGACACCCGCGAGCGGGCAGCCGAGGATGACGCGGGGCGAGTCGCCGCACGCCTCGGTCGTGTAGAGCCCGCCCGCGTCGAGGCGCTCCCAGATCTCGGGGACGTCCTCGATGCGGATCCAGTGCAGCTGCACGTTCTGCCGGTCCGTGACGTCGGCGACGTCCCGGCCGAACTCGGTCGCGATCTGCCCGATGACCCGGAGCTGCTCCGACGTCAGCTGCCCGCCGTCGATGCGGATGCGCAGCATGAAGAACGGCGCCTCCAGCTCCTGCGGCTCCAGGATCGCCGTCTTGCCGCCGGGGATGCCGTCGGCGCGCTGCGTGTAGAGCCCGTACCAGCGCAGCCGGCCGCGGAGGTCCGCGCCGTCGATGCTGTCGAAGCCCTGCTTGCTGTAGATGTCCAGCACGCGCTGCTTGACGGTCAGCGGGTTGCTGTCCTTCTTGACCTGCTCGTTGGGGTTGAGGGGCTCGCGGTAGCCGAGCGCCCACTGACCCTGTCCGCGGACGGCGGGCAAAGGGTTCTCCTAGGTAGACGGAGCGCGAGCTTGCGAGCGCTCCAGTGTTGTGGGGTGGGGGACGTGTCAGGAGCGAGCGGAACAGACGGCGCTGGCTGTGCGCTTCAGGTCGATGTGCCGACGACACACCAGGAGGACCCCCACGGGACCAGTCTGCCACGAGCGCTGTGCCAGACTCTTCACGTGATCGCAACAGTCCTCGTCTCGCGCAGGCACGTGGACCTGCGGCGCGTGACGAGTGCCGCCTGTCACTCCTGAGAAGAGTTCCGCCCGCGGCCGGTGGCCGCTACCTTGGTAGAACCCGTTCTAGTTTTGTTCTCGGAGGATGGACTGTGACAGCGACCGTGTGGCTCACCGGGCTGCCGAGCGCGGGCAAGACCACGCTCGCCAAGGCCGTGAGCAAGCACCTGGACGGCCGGGTGGAGGTCCTCGACGGGGACGAGGTCCGTGAGTTCCTCACCAAGGGCCTCGGCTTCAGCCGCGAGGACCGCGACACCAACGTGCTCCGCATCGGCTGGGTGGCGTCCACGCTCGCCAAGCACGGGGTGACCGTGTTGGCAAGCGTGATCTCGCCCTACGCCGAGTCCCGGGCC
>JAODNF010000476.1 GCA_025464915.1 Frankiales bacterium
GGCCGAGGACGACGTCGTCGGCGTCGATGACGTGCCACTGACGCGTGACGTCAGCAGGCTTCGGCTGGTACGTGGGCACTTCGCTTCTTCTCTCAGTCCGGTGTCGGGGCGCGCGTCAACGAGGCGCGCCGCGCAACAGCCCACAAGACTACCTGCTGCGGGCCTCGACCTGCAAAGGCAGCGTCATGCCGATCAGGTCGCGGCCGTCGATGCCGCCTGCGGGCGTGATCTCACCGTTCTCGACGAAGCCGAGACGGAGGTACGCGGCCCGCGCGGGGGCGTTGTCGACGTGCACGTCGAGGTGCAGGGCGTGCGGGGCCGCCCAGGCCGCCACCCGCTCCACGAGAGCCTCCAGGACTCCCTGGCCACGGGCCGCTGGCCGCACGTAGACGCCGAACAGCACCCGCCGGCCGCTGTCGGCCACGAAGCCACCTGCCATCCCCAGCAGCGCCCCGTCGTCCGCGCGCGCGAGCAGCCGCGGCCCCGAGTGCTGGGTCGCCCAGCGGTGCGCCCACTCCTCGTCGGTCCGGGCCGCCGCATCGGCGTGCAGCTCGCCGAAGCCGATCGGGTTGTCGGCGAGGGCCTCGAGGCGCATCGGCCGCCAGTCCCGCCAGTCCGTGACCTCGTCAACGCGCACGCACGACCCTGCCCTCGTCCCAGACGGGTTCGTCGGACTCGTAGACGTCACCGCTCTCGCCGAACACGAGGAACCTGTCGAAGCCGCGCGCGAACCAGCGGTCGTGCGTCACAGCCAGGACGGTGCCGTCGAAGGCCTCGAGCCCCTCCTCCAGCGCTTCCGCTGAGGCGAGGTCCAGGTTGTCGGTCGGCTCGTCGAGCAGCAGCAGGGTGGCGCCACCGAGCTCGAGCAGCAGCACCTGGAAGCGGGCCTGCTGCCCGCCGGACAGGGAGTCGAAGGTCTGGTCGCACTGGTCCTGCAGCTCGTATCGCCGCAGGGCACCGATGGCCTGGCCGCGCTCCGTCCCCCGGCGCTCGCCGTCGCCGCGGTGCAGCACCTCGGTGAGCGTCTTGCCGTAGAGCTCGGGCTGGTTGTGGGTCTGGGCGAACCAGCCGGCGACGACCCGCGCGCCCAGCCTTGCGACACCGGTGTGCTTCACGTCCTGGCCGGCGAGCAGCCGCAGGAAGTGCGACTTGCCCGAGCCGTTGGAGCCGAGCACGCCGACCCGCTCGCCGTAGAACACCTCGAGGTCGAACGGCTTCATCAGGCCCGTGAGCTCGAGCTTCTCGCACGTGACCGCGCGGACGCCGGTGCGGCCGCCGCGGAGCTTCATCGTGACCTTCTGGTCCACGACCTGCTCGGGCGGCGGACCCACCTCGAGGAACTTCTCGTACCTGGTCTGCATGGCGCTGTAGCGGGATGCCATGTCGGGGCTGATCTTGGCCTGCTCCCGCAGCTTGAGGACGAGCGCCTTCAGACGCGCGTTCTCCTCGTCCCACCTCTTGTGCAGCTCCTCGAGGCGCTCTCGGCGCGCCTTGCGCGCGTCGTAGTAGGTCGCGAAGCCCTCGCCGTGCACCCACGCGCCGTGCGCCTCGATGGTCACGACCCGGGTCGCCACGTTGCCGAGCAGCTCGCGGTCGTGGGAGACGAACAGCACCGTCTTCTGCGACTCCGCCAGGGCGGCCTCCAGCCAACGCTTGCCCGGCACGTCGAGGTAGTTGTCGGGCTCGTCGAGGAGGAGCACCTCGTCGGGCCCGCGAAGCAGCGCCTCGAGAGCGAGTCGCTTCTGCTCCCCACCGCTCAGCGTCGAGAGCTTGCGGTACATCGCCTTGTCGTAGGGCATCCCGAGCGCCGCCATCGTGCAGACGTCCCACTGCACCTCGGCGTCGTAGCCGTGCGCGTCGCCCCAGTCCGAAAGCGCTGTGGCGTAGCGCATCTGGGTCTTCTCGTTGTCGTCCTCCATCATCGCGAGCTCCGCCGCCTCGAGGGCGCGGCCGGCATCACGCACGCCGGGAGGGCTGAGGTCCAGCAACAGGTCCCGGACCTCCGTCTCATCGCGGATCGAGCCGATGAACTGGCGCATCACACCGAGGCCGCCGTCTCGCGCGACAGCGCCCTCGCTGGGCTTGAGATCGCCCGCGATGATCCGCAGCAGCGTCGTCTTGCCGGTGCCGTTCGCACCGACGAGCGCCGTCTTCGTACCGTCCCCAACGCGGAAGCTGGTCTCAGCGAACAGCACCCGCCCGTCGGGGAGCACGTAGCTCAGGGACTGGCAGTCGACGTACCCCATCAGCCGCTCACCTCCCAGTAGTCCTCGCCGGCCTCGTGCACGAAGCCGAGGTCGGTGTAGAGCCTCAGGGCGTTGGCGTTCCCGGTCTCCACCTCGAGCGTCACCCGGGGTACGCCGTCGGCACGGAGCGCCCGGCAGGTGCGTGCGAGGACGTCACGGCCGATGCCCCTGCCCTGGTGGTCGGGGTCGACCGCGAAGCCGTAGACCCCCGCCCAGTCGTCGCGTCGGCCGATCCGCAGGGTGCCGACAGCGACGCCTTCGCGCTCGATGACCTGCGTCGTGTCGCCGAACCGGTGCAGGACGTCGGCGGGCGGCTCCCAGTCGAAGGCGCGGCGCAGCAGGTCGCGCACCAGCTCAAGGTCGTCTCCCGTCGCGAGCCGCAGCGAGATCGCCGGATCCTCGGGTCCCTGCGGGGTCTCGCCCAGGACCAAGTAGTGCTCCGAGTGACTCAGGATCGCCTGCCGGCTCGCGGCGAAGGCCCGGCCCGCCGGCGTGCCGACGGGGACGACGAGCAGCGCAGTCCGGCCGGCGGGGAGCAGCTCCGCCAGAAGGGACGCGCCGATCCCCCGTCGCCGGTGGTCGGGCGCGACCATGCCGGCGATCTCGTCGGGAGGGCCGAACGGGTAGCGAGCGGCGAAGCCGACCAGCCGGTCGCCGTCCCAGCGCAGCGCTGTGGTGACGCCGTCCTCGGCGAGCGTCTTGGGCTCGAGCTTGAGCCGGCCGCCGTCGTGGGCGACGACCTCCTTCTCCAGCGCTTGCACGGCAACGAGGTCGATCACGCCACCATCGTGGCAGTGACGGGCCAGTGGATTAGGGCTTTCCGCAGGACGTGCGCAGCCCGTCGGGTGCCCGCCACCCGCGGGTGCCCACCTGGCCGACGTAGAAGCAGCGCTGCACGTGGTGCGGCGCGAGCGGCGGCACGACACCGCCCACGGTGCTGCCGGCCTGCTCGTTCGCGACCGCCAGCAGGTCGCCGCGGCTCGACCCGGCGCTGAGAACGACCTCCTGCGCGAGCTGGGTCGCCGCCCACGCCGAGGTAAGGGCGGCGTTGGGCTGCGTCCCGTCCGGCAGCACGGCCCGGAAGGCGGCAGGGGCAGCCGGCCAGGGCAGCACCTGCTGCGGCGACAGCGCCCCGCGCAGCACGGGCTCCTGCAGGACCGGGGAGCTCCCTGCGAGGTCGGAGGTCAGCACCCAGAACGGCGTGAACCCCATGTCCTGCGCCGTCCTGGCCAGGCCGACCGCCTGCTGCGGCGCGAGGCCCGCCAGCGCCACGACGGTCACGCCCTTGCTCCTCATGTCCGCGACGACGGCGGTGTAGTCGGTCGAGCTGGTCGGGAACCGCTCGAGCACGGTCGGGTCCAGGCCGTACTTCGCCGCACGCCGGTCCTCGATGAGGGGGGCCGGCCCCGTGTCGCAGCCGTCGCTGTCGGGGCAGACCACCCCGAGGTGCCCGCCCGGGTCCTGGCGCGCGGCCAGCACGGCCAGGCCGTCCCAGAAGGCGACCGCGTCGGTCCCCTGCGCGAACAGGACGGGGCTGGTGCTCCAGAGCGTCGTGGACAGGTCGCCTCCCAGGACCGGGATCCCCCTGCCGCGCAAGTAGGACTCCGTCCAGGCGTCCACATCGGTCGACACGAACGCATCGACACCCTGCGCGACGAGCTGTCGCATGTCCTGGTGCAGGGAAGCGGCGTCGCCGGAGCTGTCGAGCACCGTCAGCTCGACCGTGCGGCCGGCGATGCCGCCGTCGGCGTCGAGCCGGGCGGCCCAGTTCTTCAGCAGCTGCGGCACTCCGGTTCGGCTCGACCTCAGCAGGGTCGACGTCGGCGCCGGGTACGACCAGGCGCCGACCGCCCCGAGCCGCACCGGACCGGCTGACGGGCCACTGGGCGGCACGACTGTGACAGGTGTGGCCGTCACAGTCGGCGTGTCCGAGGACGACGGCGTCGACGTCCGGGTCGGCGGGGCGGTCGGCGACGCGGCCCCTGCCGGCGTCGCCGTCTGCGTCGCGGTCGGCGTCGGGGTGCCGGTCGGGTCAGTGGCCACCAGGGTCTGGGAGGTCCCGCCGCCCTGCAGGGCGAGCACGCCGGCGAGCACGACGGTCATCCCGGCCGCACCCACCGCTCCCGCCTGCCAGGCCTGGCGTCGGCGCCGGCGGGCGACGAGCGCGCCCCACCGGTCCTCGGTGGCGGGCTGGTCGCCGGCCATCCCCTGCAGCAGTCGCCTCAGGCGGTCCTCGGGGCTCATACGGGCACTCCTTCGTCGAGGACGTCGCGCAACCGCTCCAGGGCGCGCGCCGTCGCGCTCTTGACCGTGCCGAGGGGGCAGCCCAGTGCCTCCGCCGTCGCGGCTTCGGTGAGGTCGTCGTAGAACCGCAGCACCAGGACCGCCCGCCACCTCGGCGGGAGCGTCCGGAGCGCCTGGGTCAGCGCGGCGCGGTCGTCTGCCTCGCGGTACGGGTCGTGCCCCGGCAGGTCCGGCAGCACCTCCGTGGGCAGCTCACCCGTCCACTTGCGGCGCCACCGGCGCACCGACGAGCGCGCCATGGTGCGCCGGACGTAGGCCTCGGCGGCCGCCGGCTCCCGCAGGCTCCCCCAGCGGGCCCAGGTCGTCAGCAGCGCGCTCTGGAGCAGGTCCTCGGCAGCGCCCCAGTCCCCGGTCAGCAGGTACGCGGTCCGCTGCAGGGCAGCGCCGCGCGTCTCGACGAGGGCACGCAGCGCACCCAGGTCGTCCACGTCCACCCTGCCCCCTCGATCGGCTCAGGAGAAGGAGGCCCTGAACCGTGCGAAAGGTTCCCGCAACTCACAGCTCGGCGGAACGGAGGTTGCGGGTGACCTGCTGACGCGCGGCGAGCTGGTCATCGGGGGGGTACTCGACGCGGACGAGGGTCAGCCCGTGCGGCGGGGCGACGGCCACGTCGGAGACCCGGGCGCCGGCGGTCAGCAGGGTGGCCGGCCAGTCGGGCGTACGGCGTCCCTCGCCCACCGCGAGCAGCGCACCGACGAGGGACCGCACCATCGAGTGGCAGAAGGCGTCGGCGCGGACGGTCGCTACCAGCACGTCCTCGCGGGCCCAGTCGAGCTGCAGCAAGGTCCGGACCGTCGTCGCGCCCTCGCGCCGCTTGCAGAAGGCGGCGAAGTCGTGCAGCCCCAGCAGCTGGGCGCTCGCGTCCTCGATCGCCGGCAGGTCAAGCGATCTCGGCCAGGCCAGGGTGTCCTGGCGGCGCAGCGGGTCGACCTGCTCCGGCCCGTCGGCCACGCGGTAGCGATAGGTGCGCGCCACCCCGCTGAACCGGGCGTCGAAGCCCGCAGGAGCGCGCGTGACGGCCCGGATGCGGACGTCGGGTGGCAGGATCCCGTTGAGCCTCCGCAGCAGCCGGTCCTCGGCCGCCTCGTCGGGCAGGTCGACGTGCGCGACCTGGCCCGTGGCGTGCACGCCGGCGTCGGTGCGACCCGCGACCGTGATCCGCGCCAGGTCGTCGCGGCGCGTGATCGTGGCGAGGGCCTGCTCGAGCTCGCCCTGCACGGTGCGCTGGTCGTGCTGGAACGCCCAGCCGGCAAAGGCGGTGCCGTCGTAGGCCAGGTCCAGCCGGACCCGCACGAACCCCTCCGCGACCACGCAGCCGAGGCTACTTCCCGCGGTTTCACCGATTCCCCGGCCCTGGACCCTCACGATTCGGTGAAACCGCGGGGTGTCCGGCCCGCGGTTTCAGTGAATCGCCGGCCCCGGGCCCTCACGATTCGGTGAAACGGCGGGAGGGGCGGTACGACGACGAGCCCGGCTCCCCTGAGGGAACCGGGCTCGTCGGTGACGTGCGGAGGGCTACTTCTTGTCGCCGCCCTCGTCGAACAGGTCGCCCTGCTCGGCG
>JAODNF010000489.1 GCA_025464915.1 Frankiales bacterium
CGCATCTTCGGCTGCGCGAGGAGCGCCTGCGCCTGCTCGAGGGTGACGGTGAACAGCGACTCCTCGTCCACGAGCGAGCGGGAGTCCTTGCCGCGGGAGATGTACGGCCCGTAGCGGCCGTTCTGCGCCGTCACCGGCTCGCCGTCGATCTCACCGAGGGTGCGCGGCAGCGACAGCAGCCGCAGCGCGTCGTCCAGGCCCACCGTCGAGAGGTCCATCGACGTGAACAGCGACGCCGTCGGTGGCTTGTCCTTCGAGTCCTCCGGCAGCACCACGGTGATGTAGGGCCCGTAGCGCCCGTTCTTGGCGACGATGTCGTAGCCCGTCTCGGGGTGCTGCCCGATGACGCGGTCGGTGGGGGCGTCGACGAGCTCCAGGGCCAGCGCCACGGTCAGCTCGTCCGGGGCGAGGTCCTCGGGCAGCGAGGCCTTCTTCTCGCCGATCTCGACGTACGGCCCGTAGCGGCCGACCCGGACGTCGACGGGCGTGCCGTCGTCCGTTCGCCCGATCGTGATGGTGTTGATGGCCTTGGCGTCGATCTCGCCGAGGTTCTCGGTGACGAGCTTCTTCAGCCCTCCCTGGCGGGCGAGTCCGCCCTCCTTGCCGTCGGGGTTGCCGAAGTAGAAGGCGGTGAGCCAGTCGACGCTGTTGCGCCGGCCCTCCGCGATCGCGTCCAGGTCGTCCTCCATGGAGGCCGTGAACGAGTAGTCGACCAGGCGGCCGAAGTGCTGCTCCAGCAGGCCGATCACGGCGAAGGCGCGCCAGGTCGGGACGAGCGCCGAGCCCTTCTTCCGGACGTACTCGCGGTCGATGATGGTGCTGATGATCGAGGCGTACGTCGACGGCCGGCCGATGCCGAGCTCCTCGAGCTGCTTCACCAGCGAGGCCTCGGTGAAGCGCGCGGGCGGGCTGGTGGTGTGGCCGCTCGGCTCGAGCTCGTGGGTCGAGAGGGCGTCGCCGGCGGTGACGTTGGGGAGGCGCTTCTCCGCGTCGGCCTTCTCGGTCTCCTCGGACTGGTCGTCGATCTCCTCGACGTAGGCCTTCAGGAAGCCGGGGAAGGTGATGGTGCGGCCCGAGGCGGCGAACTCGGCATCCGTGCCGTCGGCGGTCGTCGCCCCGAGGCGGACGGAGGCGGTGGTGCCGCGGGCGTCGGCCATCTGGGACGCGACGGTGCGCTGCCAGATCAGCTCGTAGAGCCGGAACTCGTCGCCGCGCAGCTCACCGGCCAGCTGACCCGGGGTGCGGAAGACGTCGCCGGAGGGACGGATGGCCTCGTGCGCCTCCTGGGCGTTCTTGACCTTCTTCGCGTACGTCCTGGGCTGGTCCGGCACGTACTCCGGGCCGTAGAGGTCGCGGGCCTGGGACCGGGCCGCGGTGATCGCCGTCTCCGACAGGTTCGTGCTGTCGGTGCGCATGTAGGTGATGTAGCCGTTCTCGTACAGGCCCTGGGCCGTGCGCATCACCTGGCGGCTCGACATCCGCAGCTTGCGACCGGCGTCCTGCTGCAGGGTCGAGGTCATGAACGGCGCGTACGGTCTGCGGGTGTAGGGCTTCTCCTCGACCGACCGCACGGCGAAGGCGGCGCTCTCGAGCCGCTCCGCGAGCGAGCGCGCCGAGGTCTCGTCGAGCTGCAGCACGTCACGGGTGAGGCGGCCCGTGTCGGGCTCGAAGTCGCGACCCGTCGCGAGGCGCGTGCCATCGACCTGGACCAGCGTGGCCGTCAGCCGCTGGTCCTGGCCTGCCGCGCTGAAGACGCCCTCGATGTCCCAGTAGCCGGCGACGACGAACCGCATCCGGGCGCGCTCGCGGTCCACCACCACGCGGGTGGCGACGGACTGCACGCGGCCCGCGGACAGGCCGCCACGGACCTTCTTCCAGAGCACCTCCGAGACCCGGTACCCGTACAGCCGGTCGAGGATGCGGCGGGTCTCCTGCGCGTCGACGAGCTTCTGGTCGAGCTCGCGCGGGGACTCGACCGCGGCCTGGATCGCTGGCTTGGTGATCTCGTGGAAGACCATCCGGTGCACCGGCACCTTGGGCTTGAGGGTCTCGAGCAGGTGCCAGGCGATGGCCTCGCCCTCGCGGTCCTCGTCGGTGGCGAGGTAAAGCTCGTCGCTCTCCTTGAGCAGCCGCTTGAGCTTGGCGACCTGCTGCTTCTTGTCGTCGCTGACGACGTAGAGAGCGGTGAAGCCGTTGTCGACGTCGACGCCGTCCTTGGCCCAGGGCAGCCCCTTGTACTCGGCGGGGACGTCCTTGGCGGAGCGCGGGAGGTCACGGATGTGGCCGACCGAGGCCTCCACGACGTAGCCGTCGCCGAGGTAGCCCGCGATGGTCTTGGCCTTCGCGGGCGACTCGACGATGACGAGGCGCTGTCCTGCCGGCACTTCTCTCCCGGGGTCGGTGGGTCTGGCTGAGGTCACTTGCGTCAACACTGTGCAGCACTGTGTCAAGCAGCGATCCACACAGTGTCAAGCCGGGACGAGGAATCCCTGCGTGACGAGCCGGGAGATCACCGGAGTGATCTGCGCCACGGCATCGGCGGGATCGAGGCCGGTCGACCGGGCCAGCAGCTCGACGAGGACCCCGATGGGCAGCGTCCCGTCGCAGGCCGCGAGCAGGCTCGAGCCGTAGGGGTCGAGCACGCCGTTCCAGCGCAGCCCCTCCTCCTGCTGCAGCCAGCGGGCGTCGACCGACCAGCCCTCGGCGCTTCGCCTGGAGACCTCCGACAGCGCGACGTCGTCACGCAGCCGCAGCCGCTGCTCGAGCAGGTCCGGGCCGAGGACGGTCCGGCGCGCGAAGTGCGCCAGCACCTCGTCGCCCCACGCCTCGGCGACCGGCTGGTCCACGACGTCGAGCGTCACGTGCGGCTCGAGCCCGTCGGTGCGCCGGTGCAGCGCCACGATGCCGAAGGCCACCGCCTCCGCCCCGGACAGGGCCGTGAGCCAGGAGTCGTACAACCCGTCGAAGGCCGTCTCGTCGGTGTCGCGCAGCCACGCCGTGACGTAGTCCTCAGGAGCGGCGAGCTCGCGCTGGACGACCCAGCCGTCGCACCCCGTCCCGTCGAACCAGGAGCGGATCCGCGCGTCGCCGTCCTCGCCTTCCAGGTGCAGCCAGTTGACGAGCAGGACGGCGTGGCCGCCTGGTGCGAGCAGCGCGGGGAGCTCCTGGACGAGCCGGCGCGAGACGTCGTCTCCCTCGAGCCCGGCGTCGCGGTAGGTGTAGCGGCGGCCGGCCTTGGCAACCGAGCCGATGACGAACGGCGGGTTGCTCACGACGAGGTCGAACAGCTCCCCCGCCACCGGTTGGAGCAGGTCACCGGTCCGGGCGTCGACCTCCATGCCGTTGAGGGCCGCACCCAGGCGGGTCAGCGCCACCGCCCGAGGGTTGCTGTCGGTCGCCACCACCGACGAGCTGTGGTCGTCCGCGAGCAGCGCCTGCACGCCCGACCCGGCACCCAGGTCGAGGGTCCGGCCGACGAGGGCCCTGGGCGTCGCGGCGGCGAGCGTCATGGAGGCGGCACCCGCACCCAGGACCTGCTCCTCGGCGACGGTCGCCTTCGCGTGGCCGGGGTCGTGCGGGACGACGACCTCGTGGCCGCCGTGCGGGACTGCCTGCAGCCGCACGAGGGAACGGCCGTCCGGGCCGACCCAGGAGTCGGGCAGGACCCCGCCCGTCGGCTCCCCGACCACGAGGGCACGGACCAGCCGGGCGAGGTCGGAGTCACCGGCACTGCGTCGTACCAGCGGTGCCCGTTCCCCACGGTCGAGGTGCTCGCGGTAGCCGGGACCCAGCAGCTCCTCGAGCGCGGCGGCTGACCAGCCCGCGTCAGCGAGCAGGTCACGGACGCGAGGGGCGTCCAGGAGCAGCAGCGAGGGGTCGGGCAGCATCCTCGTGACGCTAGTCCGACCCCTCGATCAGCTGGTCGCTAGACCATCCGGCGCCGGACGACGACGACCGAGCCCAGGAGCAGCAGCCCCAGGACGGCGAGGCCGGTCGGGAGGCCGGTGCGCGGCAGCGCACCCGGGCCGTCGGCGGGGTTGCCCGGCGACGGGACCGTGTCACCCGTCACGAGCGGGCCCGGTGTGAACGGCTTGCCGCCCGGACCGCTCGGGCTGGTGACCGTCGCGGTGTTCGGGAGCCGGCCACTGGTCGCGGTCACCTTGACCAGCACGTAGAGCACGAAGCTCTGGCCCGGTGCGACGGTGCCGACGTCCCAGGTGACGTCCTGACCGCTGTGGGTGCAGTCGTCGCTGCAGCTCACGAAGGTCACGCCGTCGATGAGGGTGTCCTTGACGACCGTGCTCAGGCAGGGCTTGCTGCCGCTGTTGAGCACGTTGACGAAGTAGCCGAAGTCCTCACCGGTCATGACCCGGGTGTTGCTCGCGTACTTGGTCGAGCCGGAGAGGTTGCAGCCACCGGTGCGCGGGCTGCCCACCGTCGGGCCGTCGACGCCGACCGTCTTGGTGATCGGCTCCCCGTTGTAGAGGCCCGTGATGACTGCGCCGTTGTGGTACTTCGTGCCGTTGATCGCGTCGGCCGGCACCTTGAAGGTCAGCGTGATGACCTTGAAGTCGTTCGGGTGCAGGGTGCCGAGCTCGTAGGTGATGTTGTTGCCGCTCTTCGACGTCGGAGCCGGCACCGAGGAGACGAACTCGAGGCGGCTGTCGTAGGTGTCGACGACCTTGACGTTCGTGACGTCGTTCTGGCCGCGGTTCGGGACTCGGACGTCGTAGGTGAAGGTGTCACCCGGCGCCACGTGCAGCACGCTGACGTCCTTGACGGACTCGTCGAGCGGGCCGCTGTCGCAGACGATGCCGCCGACAGGCACCGAGCTCGAGGCCTCGAGGTGGCCCTGGCGCAGGTCGGCCAGGTTGAGGCCGGCGCTGGCGAGCGCCGCACCGATCGGGCCCGTGACCGCACCCGCGCCGCTCAGCAGGGGGTTGAGGACCGCGTTGAGCGGGCTCAGCGGGCCGTCCAGCGGGTCGGTGCTCGGCAGCGGGAGCTTGCCGGGAATCGTCACGCGGACGAAGTCCACGGCCGCGGAGGCCGACGTGCCGGCCGCCGAGGTCGCGGGCTGGCTGCCCTCGAGCCCGGTCAGCGAGTGCGCCTTGCCGCCGATCGTGATGTCGATGACGCCGAGCGCGATCTTGTAGCCGTTGCCGCCGAAGACCTGGTCGCTCGTCAGGTCGATCGCGGAGGCGCCGGCGACGGTGACCTTCACGACCGGCAGGGTGCCCGAGGCGCCGGGTGCGCCGTAGGTGACCTTGGCGGTGCCCGGCGTGCCGCCGGACTGCGCGGTCAGCTGGATCGGCCGGAGGACCTCGATCTTGGTCTCGAGGGGCGTGCCCTGAAGCAGCGTGATCGGAGCGAGGTTCAGGGTGGTCTGGCCGAGCACGCCGTAGTTGCTGGTGCTCTTGAACAGGGCCGTGCGCGACAGCGTGTCGGAGGTCCCGTCGATGACACCCACCTTGGCGGCCGCACCGGCGTCCAGCGCCGTCGCGTCGATGACGTGCGCAGCGCCGTTGCTGAGGTCCTTGCCGATCACGCAGCCGCCGTCGGCGGTGGTGTTGGCGACCGCCGAGCCCGGCAGCACGTTCGCGGTGAGGAGCGGCGCGGCCGGGATGGTGTTCCCGCCCTTGGCGCTGCTCGGCGCCGGCGACGTGGCCTCGGCCAGCGTCGAGGCGACCTGGGGCTGGCTGCTGAGCGAGCCCAGCAGGCCCACGTTCAGAGCCGACCCGTGGCCGTAGGCGGTCTTGCCCGAGGTCGACTTGCTCAGCAAGGGCTGCTTGAGCTGGTCGGCGATGGTCAGCGTGCCTCCGTGCACGCCTGCTCCGGCGGCGCTCTGACCCGTGGACGCCTTGGCGACGTCGGCGGGCGGCAGGTCGGCCGCGTTCGCGTAGAGGATGTCGCCGCTGCTGAAGGCGGAGTAGGCGGTGGACGTCGCGACGGCGCCGGGCAGCGGGGCGGCGGTGGCGGCGGGGACCACGAGGGCCCCCAGCACGAGCGCGCCGGCCCCGAGGGCGGCTGCGCGGAGCGCACCGGGATTTCGTCGATGAGCGGGTCGGGTGAGCACGGCTGCTCTCCTCACTGTGTGCAGCTGCTGCGGCGGAGCAGGGCGGACAAGGTGTGACAACTGGGACATCCAGGAGGGGTCATCGGCACCTGGATGCCTCCTCTTGACCCAACGAGGTGTGCCCGCACGGCTCGCGTGTAAGCCACACGGAACACCCTCGAAAGGCGGCAATCTGTCACAGATCGGACACCCCGTCCGATACCGCGCGAGAGCGTGGCCGGTTTGGCACCTCACGTCCGGACGGGCTTCGGGAGCGGGCGGGTACGACGACGGGCCCGGCCCCGTGGAGGGACCGGGCCCGTCGGGGCCGAGCCGGACTAGCGCGCGGTCTTCTTCGCGGCAGCCTTCTTCGCGGGAGCCGTCTTGGCCGGTGCCTTCGCCGCGGCCTTCGCGACCACGCTGGGCGGAACCGGCTTGCGCGAGGGCGATGCCTTGCGAGGGGCCAGCGCGTCGTACGGCACGGCCGGCACCTCGACGACGTCGGGCTCCTCCTGGACCACCGTCGGAACGCTCGGAGCGAGGACCGCGGTCGGGACGGGGCCGGCCGGAGCTGCCGACGCCGAGTCGGACGCGGAGGAGCGACGGTTGCTCACCGTCACGGCGGCGACGATGCCGACGATGGCGATGGCCGCCACCGTGCCGCGGACGCCCTTGTTCTCGTCGACACCGATGCCGTACTTCACGACGCTCGGGACGATCAGCAGCGCAACCAGGTTCATGACCTTCATGAGCGGGTTGAGCGCCGGGCCCGCGGTGTCCTTGAAGGGGTCACCGATGGTGTCACCGATGATCGTCGCCTCGTGAGCCGGGGAGCCCTTGCCACCGTGGATGCCGTCCTCGACGAGCTTCTTGGCGTTGTCCCACGCGCCGCCGGAGTTGGCGAGGAAGACGGCCATGAGCACCCCGGCCGAGATGGCACCGGACAGGAAGGCGCCGAGCGGCTGGTAGCCGAGCGCGAAGCCGACCGCGATCGGGCTCAGCACGGCCAGCAGGCCGGGCGTCGCGAGCTCGCGGAGCGAGTCCTTGGTGCAGATGTCCACGACGCGCGCGTAGTCCGGCTTCTCCGTGTAGTCCATGATCCCGGGCTTCGTGCGGAACTGCTCGCGCACCTCGTAGACGACGCGACCGGCCGCACGGGACACCGCGTTGATCGCGAGGCCCGAGAACAGGAACACGACCGACGCACCGATGATCAGGCCGAACAGCAGGTTCGGCTGGTCGATGGACAGGTTGAACACGTAGTGCTTGCCGGTCGGCTCCGCGGCCGCGAGCGCCTCTGTCACCTTCGTGCGGAAGGAGCCGAACAGCGCGGTGGCCGCGAGCACGGCGGTCGCAATGGCGATGCCCTTGGTGATGGCCTTCGTGGTGTTGCCGACGGCGTCGAGCGCCGTGAGGACGAGCGCGCCCTCCTCACCGACCTCGCCGGACATCTCGGCGACGCCCTGGGCGTTGTCGGAGATCGGGCCGAAGGTGTCCATGGCGACGATGACGCCGACCGTGGTGAGCAGGCCGGTGCCGGCGAGCGCGACCGCGAACAGCGCCAGCACGACCGCCCCGCCGCCGAGCAGGAACGCGCCGTAGACCGCGCCGCCGATGAGCAGCGCCGAGTAGACGGCGGACTCGAGGCCGACCGAGATGCCGGCGAGCACGACCGTGGCCGGACCGGTCAGCGAGCTCTTGCCGATCTCCTGCACGGGCTTGCGCTTGGTCTCGGTGAAGTAGCCCGTCAGCACCTGGATGGCTGCGGCGAGCACGATGCCGATGACGACGGCGCTGATGGCGTAGATCCGCGGGTCGCCGTCGACCTGGGTCACCTCGGCGGGCACGCCGCTGAAGTCGCTGAAGTCGTCCGGCAGG
>JAODNF010000494.1 GCA_025464915.1 Frankiales bacterium
GTCGGTGCTCCCACGTGGGCTGCGCTGTCCGGCAAGCCCGTCACGGCCGGCACCTGGGACGACGTGCACGAGGTGCCGCACGTGCGGATCGGCCAGGAGGCCGATCTCGTGGTCGTGGCACCGGCGACCGCGAACCTGCTGGCGAAGGCGGCCCACGGGCTCGCTGACGACCTGCTCACCAACACGCTGCTCACCGCCCGCTGCCCGGTCGTCCTCGCCCCGGCGATGCACACCGAGATGTGGGAGATGGCCGCGACCCAGGCCAACGTCCGCACCCTGCGGGAGCGCGGCGTCCTGGTGGTCGAGCCGGCCGTCGGCCGACTCACCGGCAAGGACTCCGGCAAGGGCCGGCTGCCGGAACCCGAGGAGCTCGCCTACCTGTGCCGGCGGGTGCTCGACGGCCGCGGCGACCTCGACCTGCAGGGACGCCGGGTGGTGGTCACCAGCGGCGGCACCCGAGAGCACCTCGACCCGGTCCGCTACCTGGGCAACCGGTCCTCCGGCCGCCAGGGCCATGCGCTCGCCCGTGCCGCCGTGGCTCGCGGCGCCGAGGTCGTGCTGGTGAGCAGCTCCGGACTGCCTGACCCTGCCGGCGTGAAGGTCGTCAAGGTCACCAGTGCCGTGCAGATGCACGATGCCGTGCTGTCCGAGGCGGCGAGTGCCGACGCCGTGGTGATGGCCGCGGCCGTGGCCGACTACCGGCCCGCCGAACGGCTCACGAGCAAGCGCAAGAAGACCGACACGCTCACCGTCGACTTCGTGCAGAACCCCGACGTCCTGCGGGCGCTCGTGAGCGACCGGCGCGACGGCCAGGTGCTGGTCGGCTTCGCCGCGGAGACCGGTGACGACCACGCCTCGGT
This sequence comes from Frankiales bacterium, assembly GCA_025464915.1. Taxonomy (GTDB): domain Bacteria; phylum Actinomycetota; class Actinomycetes; order Mycobacteriales; family SCTD01; genus RYN-111. The sequence goes on from JAODNF010000494.1 coordinate 861, forward strand.
GCTCGAGCACGGCCGCGCGAAGCTGGCCCGCAAGGGCTGCGACCTGCTGGTCGTCAACGAGGTGGGGGAGACCGGCCACCCCACCGGCTTCGAGGGGACCCACAACGCGGCGACCGTGCTCGGGGCCGACGGCTCGACCACCGAGGTACCGCTGGTCACCAAGGACGCCCTTGCCGACGTCGTCTGGGACCTGGTCGCCGCCCGCCTCTGACCGCGATCTTCCGCACCGTGCGCCCGACACGCCGTCGCGGGGGCCGAGTCACGGAAGATCGCGGCAGCGGTCCCGACGATCTTCCGTGCGTTGCGCCCGACGCGCCGGCGGGCCTCCCGAGACGCGGAAGATCGTGCCTGCTCGCGCGATCGGAGCGCCTCACCAGCGGAGCGGCGGCCCTCTGGAAGGGTGACGCCCATGCGCCGCGCTGCCCTCGTCGTACCGCTCCTGCTCGCCGCCGCCTGCTCCAGCGGCAGCACTGCGCCGACCGCAACGCCCACCCTCGGGCCGAAGACCCTCACCCAGGCCCCAACGTCGGAGCCCACGAGCCCCACCACGAGCCCGACGCCCAGCCCCACGGCCACCGCGCGGGCGATCCCCGCGGCCGACGGCGACGTCGACGGAGACGGCAAGCGAGACGTGATCCAGCCGAGCGCGACGGTGCTCAAGGTCACCCTGTCCAGCACCGGCAGGGTCGTCACCGCCCCGGTCCACCAGGACGACCCGGGGCCTGCGAGCCTGCTCGGCACAGCCGACGTCGACCGGGACGGGCGCGCGGAGGTGTTCCTCCAGACCGCCGAGGGATCCTCGACGCAGTTCGCCACCCCGTACCGCTTCGACGGCACCAGCCTCAGGGAGCTGCAGCTCGACGGCGGGCCGGCCCGGCTCGGCATCGGCGGCAGCATCACCCACGGCGACGGCTTCCGCTGCCTGCCCAACGGTCACCTGGAGGTGCGCCAGGCGGAGAGCAGCGACGGCACCGCGTTCACCGTCAACGCGACCGAGTACCGCATCGCCGGAGTGCAGCTCGTCATCGTCAGCACCCGAAGCGGCAAGGGGACCCAGGGCACCGCGTCCGTCGAGAGCGCCTACACCGCCGACTGCGGGAGCGTGGGCGACTAGACTCGCCGCGAGTTTCCTACACCTCTCCTGGAGTTCGCTGTGTCGCGTCGTCTCTTCACGTCCGAGTCCGTCACGGAAGGGCACCCGGACAAGATCGCCGACGCCATCTCCGATGCCATCCTCGACGCGCTGCTGACGCAGGACCCCAAGAGCCGGGTCGCCGTCGAGACCCTCATCACCACCGGCCAGGTGCACATCGCCGGTGAGGTCACGACCGAGGGCTACGCCAACATCGCGAGCATCGTCCGCGACACCATCCTCGAGATCGGCTACGACTCGAGCCGCAAGGGCTTCGACGGCGAGTCCTGCGGCGTCAGCGTGAGCATCGGCGCGCAGAGCCCCGACATCGCGCAGGGCGTCGACACCGCCTACGAGGCGCGGGTCGAGGGCGACGACGACGAGCTCGACAAGCAGGGCGCCGGCGACCAGGGCCTCATGTTCGGCTTCGCGTGCGACGAGACGCCGGAGCTCATGCCCCTGCCGATCGCGCTGGCCCACCGGCTGGCGCGCCGCCTCACCAAGGTCCGCAAGGACGGGGTCGTGCCCTACCTGCGCCCCGACGGCAAGACCCAGGTCACCATCGAGTACGTGGACGGCAAGCCAGCGCGCCTCGACACCGTGGTCGTCTCCAGCCAGCACGCCGAGGACATCGACATCGCCTCGCTGCTCACGCCCGACATCAAGGAGCACGTCGTCGACCCCGAGCTCGCCGACCTGGGCATCGACACCGAGGGCTACCGCCTGCTCGTCAACCCGACCGGCAAGTTCGTCATCGGCGGCCCGATGGGCGACGCCGGCCTGACCGGCCGCAAGATCATCGTCGACACCTACGGCGGCTACGCCCGCCACGGCGGTGGCGCGTTCTCCGGCAAGGACCCGTCCAAGGTCGACCGGTCCGCCGCCTACGCGATGCGCTGGGTCGCCAAGAACGTCGTCGCCGCGGGCCTCGCGTCCCAGTGCGAGGTCCAGGTGGCCTACGCCATCGGCAAGGCCGAGCCGGTCGGGCTGTTCGTCGACACGTTCGGCACCGGCACGGTCTCGGACGAGGTCCTGACCAAGGCCATCACCGAGACCTTCGACCTGCGCCCGGCCGCCATCATCCGCGACCTCGACCTGCTGCGCCCGATCTACTCCGCGACCTCCGCCTACGGCCACTTCGGCCGCGAGGAGAAGGACTTCACCTGGGAGGCCACGGACCGCGCCGAGCTGCTGAAGAAGGCCGCCGGCGTCTGAGGACCTCCGTCGTCTTCCACACACCGTGGTGCGTGGCGAACGGGGGTCGTAGGGGAGCCCTAGCCTCACGTTCGTGAGCGAGCAGCTGGACCTGGGGGTGACACCCAAGAAGCGGGTACGTCGCGCGCAACCGCTCGCCCTGGACCGGCCGGTCGCGCGACTGGCCGTCGACACCGGCGTCGCCCACCTCGACCAGCCCTTCGACTACGCGGTGCCGGCCTCGATGGCCGAGGCGGAGGCCGGCTGCCGGGTCCGCGTGCGGTTCTCCGGCAGGCTCGTCGACGGCTTCGTCCTCGAGCGCCTCGAGGAGTCCGACCACGAGGGCACGCTGCTGGCTCTGCAGTCGCTGGTGAGCCCCGAGCAGGTGCTCACCGGCGAGGTCGCCGCGCTGTGCCGGGCTGTCGCGGACCGCACCGCAGGCTCGCTGTACGACGTGCTGCGGCTCGCGATCCCTCCCCGGCACGCGAGGGTCGAGGCCGAGGAGGTCAAGCAGCCGGCCGCGCTGCCGCCGGCTCCTGGACCCGCTTCCTGGGACAGGTACCCGCACGGCCCCGCGTTCCTGACCACACCGGGCATCCGGGCCGTCTGGTCCGCCCTGCCGGGACCGACCTGGCCGTCGGAGGTCGCGCTCGCCGTGCAGGCGACGGTGGCCGGTGGCCGCGGCGCGGTCGTCGTGGTGCCCGACGCCCGTGACGTCGAGCGGGTGTCCGCGGCGCTGGCCGAGGTCCCGCACGTGGCGCTCCGCGCGGACCTCGGGCCTGCCGAGTGGTACCGCCGCTGGTTGCGTGTCCTGCGCGGCGAGGTGCTGGCTGTCGTCGGCACCCGCGCCGCCGCGTTCGCACCGGTCCGGGACCTGGGCCTGGCAGTGCTCTGGGACGACGGCGACGACCTGCACGCCGAGCCGCGATCGCCGTACGCCCATGCCCGTGAGGTCCTCGTCCAGCGGACCCACCTGACCGGGGCTGGACTGCTGCTCGGCGGCTTCGCCCGCACGGCGGAGGGGCAGCTGCTGGTCGACTCAGGGTGGGCGCGGGAGCTCGCACCTGCCCGGGACGTGCTCCGCTCGATCCAGCCGCGGGCCGAAGGGACGTCGGAGGAGGACCTGGCCCGCGACCCGGCGGCGCAGGCAGCCCGGCTGCCGGCGCTCGCCTTCAAGGCCGCCCGCACGGCACTCGAGGCGGGGGAGCCCGTCCTGGTCCAGGTGCCACGGCGCGGGTACGCCGTGTCGCTGGCCTGCGTCCGTGACCGCACCCCCGCCCGGTGCCCGGCCTGCGCGGGGCCGCTGCAGGTGACGTCCGGCCACGCCGTCGCCTCCTGCCGCTGGTGCGGGCGGATCGCGGGGGACTGGCGCTGCCCGGCCTGCGAGGGAAGGCAGTTCCGGGCGAGCGTCATCGGCTCGCGCCGCACCGCCGAGGAGCTGGGCCGGGCCTTCCCGGGGGTACCGGTCCTGACGAGCGGTCGCGACGAGGTCCTTCCCACCGTGCCCACCGGCGCGCGGCTGGTGGTGGCCACGCCGGGCGCGGAGCCAGTGGCGGAGCAGGGGTACGGCGCGGTGCTGCTGCTCGACCCCTGGGCGCTGCTGTCGCGGGCCGACCTGCGCGCC
>JAODNF010000021.1 GCA_025464915.1 Frankiales bacterium
GCTGCCGCGATCAGCTGGTCGTCGAGCGACAGCAGCTCGGCCCGGTGCAGCGGCCACATGTCGTGGACGTTGGGCAGGTGCAGGGTGCGGCCGTAGGTGCGTTCGTGCAGACCCCACCTGGCCGTGAGGAAGTGCTCCAGCTCGGTCGGCTCGTCGATGCGGTCGCCGACCCGGACGGACAGGTCACTGGCAGGCCGGCTGAGAGACCGTCGGCGCGAGGTGTAGCGGAGCACGTCGCCGTCGCGCTCGAAGCGCATCCGCGCCCACTTGTAGGGGATCTGCAGCACCGCGTTGGCCACGAGCACCGGCAGCAGCCGCTCCGCCTCGAGCGACCGGAACACGACGGCACGCCGGCCCTGCCCGTCGACGGAGTACAGCCGGACGTTGGTCTCGCAGAAGTCACCGAGGTAGGGGATCGGCGGGCCGGACAGGAAGCCCAGCCGCACCATACGAAACCCGATGAGACCGACGTAGGTGACGCCGTCGAGGACGTCCGGCACTGTGCCGCGGGGAAGCAGCGGAGCGATGTCCGCCGGGTCGACCGACCAGTGCAGGAACGTCAGGTCCTCCCACCGCTGGGTCAGCGCCGTCCGGCGGAACGGCCGTGGAGACGTCGTCGTGATCGGTTCGGTCTCCCCATCCGGCTGCATGCCCCAGACTGTTGCCGGTGAAGGCCCCATCTGTCGCCCTGGTCCTGCTCGCCGCGGCCTGCTCCTCCTCGTCGTCGCCGAAGGCGACCCCCGCAGACGGCAAGCCGACCCTTCCCGTGGTCAAGGAGTCGTTCACGTCGCTGCCGTGCGACGACGCGACCAACCTGGGCGAGCAGGGCTGCCTGGAGAAGGACGTCCTGGCCGCCGACGTCAAGGTGAACGAGCTGGTGAAGGGCTACTGGGACAAGGGTGACGCGCAGAACCGCGCAGCTCTCGCCAGGAGCGAGCGCGCGTGGTTCGCCTACCGGTCTGCCCTCTGCAGCTGGGAGGGCGACCAGTACCGCGACGGCAGCATCCTCCCCGTCGTGGTCGCCCAGTGCCTGTCCGACGTGACGACCCAGCACGCGAAGGACCTCACGGCCGCCGCGACCCAGGGCTAGTCAGACGGCCGCCGGCAGCCGCCTCGACGCCGCTCGGATCAGCACGAGCGACCAGAGCCGCCACGGCGCCCACGCCCGCCCGATCTGTTGCAGCTCCGCGGACGTGGCCGGTCGCCCGAGCCCGTAGTGCTCGCCGACCAGCGCCAGCGCGTTCTTCTCGTCCTCGGGCAGCAGGTCGGTGTGCCCGAGGGCGCGGAGCACCACCAGCGAGGCGCTGAACGGCCCGATGCCCGGCAGCCTCTGCAGGTCAGCGGTCACCTGCGCCGGGTCCTGCGCCCGCAGCGTCGGGGTGTCCAACGAGCCGTCGAGGGCGGCCCGCGCGATGGCGTGCAACCGCTCGACCTTCACCGCGTCCAGGCCTGGGAACGCGTCGACGGTCAGCAGCTGGGTGGGCGTCGGGAAGCAGAGGCCCTCGGGCAGCACCGTCCCGTGCCGGCGCGAGAGCTCAGCCCGCACGTTCTGCATCTGCTTCGCCGGACGGCGCGCCGACAGCACGCACCAGGCGAGCGCCTCGTAGGCGGAGTGGAACAGCGGCGGACGCAGACCGGGCGCGACCGCCTGCAGCCGCTGGATCAGCGGGTCGGGGACGTCGGCGAACGAGCGCGCGTCCACGTCGAGCGACAGCACCCGCAGGGTCTGGTCGAGCGCCTCGGCCGGGCCGTCGACGACCACCGAGTCCGGAGCCGGCTGCGTCACGGAGACCCCGACCGGCTCCCACGACCCGTCCAGGCAGAACGCGAGCCGCATCGTCCCGTCGTACTCGGGAGCGTGGCGCTGGCCGAAGCCGAACAGCGCGAGCTCTCGGAGGCTGAACGCGCCCCGGGGAGTGATCACAGCCGGACGGTCGCACCGGGCACCGACAACTACGCTGACCAAGATGTCCAGGCAGCCCCCCGGTGCTCCTCCGCCGCCCCCGGTCCAGCGGATCCGGCTGCGCTACACCAAGCGCGGGCGGCTGCGGTTCACCAGCCACCGCGACATCGCCCGCGTCTTCGAGCGGGCGCTGCGCCGGGCCGAGGTGCCGATGGCGTACTCCGCGGGCTTCAGCCCGCACCCCAAGGTCAGCTGGGTCGGCGCCGCCGCGACCGGCGTCGCGAGCGAGGCGGAGTACGTCGAGATCGCCCTCGCCGAGGTGCGGAACGTGGAGGAGATCCGCGCCGCGCTGGACGCGTCGCTGCCGGACGGGATCGACCTGGTGCAGGCGGTCGAGGCCCTGCCGGGGACCTCGCTGCCCGACCTCGTGCAGGCGAGCCGGTGGGAGGTCGCCCTGCGCGACGTACCCCTCGATACGCTGGCAGCCGCGGTGACGGCGTTCCTCGCCACGGACGCCATCGAGGTCGAGCGGATGACCAAGAACGGGCGCCGGGTGTTCGACACACGAGAACCCGTGGTGTCCATGAGGGCAACACAGGGTGACGGCTGTGCGATACTGCACATGGTCGTGCAGCACGTGACGCCTGCGGTGCGACCCGACGACGTTCTCACCGGACTCCGTTCGGTAGGCGGCCTCGCAACCCCGGTGCCCCCCGCGGCCACCAGGATCATGCAGGGCCCGCTCACCGCGGACGGTGAGGTCGGAGACCCGCTCGCACCCGTCACCAACGGGGCAACGCGACAGGTCGACGAAGGAGTCGGCTCCCTCTAGGGGGAGCACCTACAGACTTTGCTCTCCCGCCAGCTCGGCGGGAACCACTCACGATGGCCGGAGCGGCAGCGTCACGCACCGACCGGACCGGAGCCCCGTGCTCGACGACGAGTCGACTACCGCCACCCCTGAGGCCACCTCCACGGAGCAGGCCCCCAAGAAGGCCCCCGCGCGTCGCCGCGCGACCAAGGCCGCCGCCGCCCCGGCGCCGGAGGTCGCGTCCGAGGACGCCGACGCTCCTGCCGCCGCTGAGGCCGAGGACAAGCCCGCCAAGAAGGCGCCCGCGAGGAAGGCCGCCAAGAAGGCGCCCGCCAAGAGGGCCGCCAAGAAGGCCGCCGAGCCCGAACCCGCAGGCGAGGCGCCGCTCGAGGAGCTCGCCGAGGAGACGCTCGCCGCCGAGGACGAGGCCCCCGCGCGC